>JANJTI010000168.1 GCA_024711185.1 Brevundimonas sp.
CCACGCGCGTGCGGCGGGTTGCGGCGTCCGGCATCAGCTGGCGGGCGCGGCCGGGTCGCCGACGGACACGAAGGAACCCGCCGGTCCGGGGAAGACGACGGGGCTCTCGTAGCCGTCCTCCGACACCGAGGAGACGCCGAAGAAGTAGTCGTCGATGACCACGCCGGGCAGGGTGATCTCCGTGGCGTCCCCGGCCCAGCGGCTGTGGGTCCACTGGGCGGCGGTGGTCGGGCGCCACCAGACCCGGTAGCCCGCCGCGCCGGGAACCGACTGCCAGCGCAGGGTGGTGTCAGGCTTGACCGCGCCCTCGATCGACACCTCGAGCGGCGTCGCCGGGGCGCTGGGCCGCGCCGCCCAGGAGACGATGTTGAGTCGGGCCACCAGGGCGAGGTAGTCGAAGTCGACCCCGTCGATGGTGTCGCCGTAGTGGACCCCGTCCTCGACCCGCAGGTCCTGGTGCTGGCGGTCGTAGTTCTCGGCGCCTTCGGAAATGCGCACCGCCGGGAAGCCGGCGCGGAGCATTTCGACCTGGTCGCCGCCGCGGCCGTAGCGGTCCGTGCGGTAGATCATCTCGACGTCGAAATTGGTCAGATAACGGTCCGCCATGACGTCGATGAAGCGCGCCAGGTTGCGCGAGGAGGAGTCGACTTCACCGCCATTGTAGCGACGGCGCTCCTCCTGGGCCTCGGTCTCGACGGTCTTGGTGCCTTCCGAGAAGACGCGGACGCGGGTGGTGTCGCGCACCCCCGACTGGCCTTCGGAGTTGCCGACGATGTCGTTGTTCAGGTTGGCCTCGACGCGCCAGCCCTGGGCCTGCGCGTAGTCGGCGAGGATCTTGCCGCCCAGCAGCCCCTGCTCTTCGCCCGACAGGGCGGCGAAGACGAGGGTGGCGTCGAAGCGGTGCTTCGACAGGACGCGCGCCGCCTCCAGCACCGCCGCCACGCCCGAGGCGTCGTCGTTGGCCCCCGGCGCATCATCGGTGAAGTTCATCACGTCCGTGACCCGGGAATCGAGGTGGCCCGAAATAATGATCACCCGGTTCGGGTCGCCGGTCCCGCGCTGGATGGCGACCACGTTGACCACCTCCGTCGGCGTCGGCACGCGCCGGCCGGTGACGGTGTCCGAGGGGGTGACTACGGTCAGGCAGCCGCCGCAGTCGCGGGAGATGCTCCGAAACTCGCGCTCCACCCAGCGGCGGGCGGCGCCAATGCCGCGGGTCTCGGACCGGGTCTCCGACAGGGTGTGGCGGGTGCCGAAGTCCACCATCGTCTGGATGTCCGCTCGCATCCGATCGGCGCGGACCTCCCCGGCGAGCCGGTGCAGAAGGGCGTGCTCGCCAACCGGCGACTGGGCGGCCACGACGGTTGCGCCGAAGAGCAGCAGTCCGGCGAGGGCGAGCGGCAGGGTGCGCATCCGATGGGTCCTTCCGTGGCGGGGGGCGACCTTGCCGGGCGCCTCCGCGAGGGTCAACGGGCCGACCGCTTGCGTGCGCCCGCGGAGCGGTCAAAAGTGCAGGCTCCGGAGGTCGCATGCTCGCTCATATCCTCGCCAGCCTGATCACCGCCGCGCCCCAGTCGACCGAGAGTTTCGCGCGAAGTGTTCTGGAGGACGTCTGTCTGCCCTATGTCGCGGGCGAGGCCGACGCCGGCGCGATGGACTTTCTGGGCTTCACGCCGACGGGGGAGGACGAGACCGGCCGTCAGTTCGCCACCGGCGACGAGGCCTGGCTGCTTCGTCTGGCCGAGAGCGGCCGGGCGGAGGATGGCGATCTCGGAAGGCTGTGCGTCCTGCAGGCGCGAAACGGCGGGCTGCAGGCGGTCCGCGCCGGCGTCGCCCAGCCGCTCGAGCAGGCCGGTTTCGTCCGCGACCCGGAGATGCCGGCCGACCGGCCGATCTGGACCCGGGCCGGCGTCACGGTGGCGCTGCGCCAGAATTCGGGTCGGGCGACCCTGATGCGGGTCAGCTGGAGCGCGATGGACGCAGACTGATCCCGATCAGGCGGCTTCCAGCTGGCCGCAGACGAAGGCGACCTCGCCCGCGTTGAGCAGGGCGGCCAGCACCGGCTCGGCGTTCTCCGGGCTGACGATCAGGATGAAGCCGACGCCGCAGTTGAAGGTGCGGCGCAGCTCGTGGTCCGAGATCCCGCCGGCCTCGCCCAGCCACTGGAATACGTGGGGCAGGGGCCAGGCGTCCCAGTCGAAGCTGGCCTTCAGACCCTCCGCGATGCAGCGGGGCGGGTTCTCGATCAGGCCCCCGCCGGTGATGTGAGCCGCGCCCTTGACCAGTCCGGCCTTCATCAGCGGCAGCACCGGCTTCACATAGATGCGGGTCGGCTCCATCAGCGCCTGGGCGAGGGTCCGGTCCCGGGCGAAGGGCGCGTCGGCGCTCCAGCCGAGGCCGGATTTCTCGACCACCTTGCGGATCAGCGAATAGCCGTTGGAGTGCGGCCCCGAGGAGCCAAGGCCAATGACCAGGTCGCCGGCCTGCTGGCGGTCGAGGTACGGCAGGGCGTGGCCCCGCTCGACGGCGCCGAGGGAGAAGCCGGCGAGGTCGTAGTCGCCGCCGGCGTACATGCCGGGCATCTCGGCCGTCTCGCCGCCGACAAGGGCGCAGCCGGCCTGACGGCAGCCCTCGGCGATGCCGGCGACCACCCGCTTCGCCGCGTCCACATCCAGCTTGCCTGTGGCGTAGTAGTCGAGGAAAAGCAGCGGCTCGGCGCCCTGGGCCAGCAGGTCGTTGACGCACATGGCCACGAGGTCGACGCCGACACCGTCATGCCGGCCCGTCTCGATGGCGATCTTCAGCTTGGTGCCGACGCCGTCGGTGGTGGCGACGATCAGCGGGTCCTCGAAGCCGGCCGCCTTGAGGTCGAACAGGGCCCCGAATCCGCCCAGCGCGGCCTCCGCGCCCGGCCGCCGGGTCGACTTCGCGAGCGGCTTGATGGCGTCGACCAGCATCTCGCCGGCGTCGATGTCCACGCCGGCGTCGGCGTAGGTCAGGCCGTTGCGCAGGCTGTCGGGGGTGTCGCTCATCGGTCACGGGCCTGATTCTGGAGGCGGAAATGCGTCGGCGGCTCTTGCCACACCGCCGTCGCGCGGGGCTATAGCACCCGAATGACGCCGATCACCACCACCGGGGCGCTGCGCGAGTTCTGCGCCCGCCTGGCCACAGCGCCTTTCATCACCGTCGACACCGAGTTCATGCGGGAGACGACCTACTGGCCGAAGCTGTGCCTGATCCAGGCGGCGTCGGAAACCGACGCGGCCAACATCGATCCGCTGGCGGAGGGGCTGGATCTTGAGCCGTTTCTCGCGCTGCTGCGCGACGAATCGGTTCTCAAGGTCTTCCACGCCGCGCGCCAGGACGTGGAGATCTTCGCCAAGCTCGGGGCCATGCCGAAGCCGATGTTCGACACCCAGGTGGCGGCCATGGCGGCCGGCTTCGGCGACCAGGTGTCCTACGAATCGCTGGTCCGGCAGATGCTGCGCCAGGAGGTCGACAAGGGCAGCCGGTTCACGGACTGGGCGCGCCGGCCGCTGAGCGATGCGCAGCTGACCTACGCCATGGGCGACGTGACGCATCTCGCGGCCCTGTATCCGAAGCTGCGCGACCGGCTGAAGAAGGATGGGCGGCTGGACTGGGTCATGGCGGAAATGGAGGATCTGACCGATCCGGCGCTCTATGACACCGACCCCGAGAAGGCGTGGAAGCGGCTGAAGCCGAAGAAATATTCTGCGAAATACCTCGCGGCCTTCAAGGCCGTGGCGGTGTGGCGCGAGCGGGCTGCGCAGGAGCGCGACCAGCCG
Source organism: Brevundimonas sp. (assembly GCA_024711185.1). GTDB lineage: Bacteria > Pseudomonadota > Alphaproteobacteria > Caulobacterales > Caulobacteraceae > Brevundimonas. The sequence goes on from JANJTI010000168.1 coordinate 3,807, forward strand.
CGCGGCCGGATCCTCAAGGACGACGCCATCGACGAGATCGCCGCCCAGGCGCCGACCGACCCCGAGGCGTTCAACCGGCTGCGCTCGGTGCCCAAGGGCTTCGGCGCCTCGCGGCTGGGGCTGGAGCTGACCGAGGAGCTGAAGCGGGTGCTCGCCGACCCGGAGGCGCACGCGCCGAAGCTGGAGCGGCCGTCGCACAACCAGCCGGCGCCGCCCTCGGTCGTCGAGCTGCTCAAGGTCCTGCTGAAGACCAAGAGCGATAACGCCGGGGTGGCGACCAAGCTGATCGCCAACGTCGCCGACCTCGAGAAGATCGCGCTCAGCGACACCGCCGACGTCGACGCGCTGAAGGGCTGGCGGCGCCAGTTGTTCGGCGAGGATGCGCTGAAGCTGAAGCGCGGCGAGATCGCCCTGGTGCTGAACGGTCCGCGCGTCGAGGTGGTGGAGATCGAGTAGGTCTCAGCCCGCCAGCGCCGTAATCTCCCGGCGGATATTCGCGCGCGCCGGCGCGTCGAGCCGTGCGGCGAAGTCCGGATCGGGAAACAGTCGCGGGCTGTCGAGGAAGCGCTGCATGACGGCGGCTCGTCCGGCTCGCCAGGCCGGTTCCGGGACGTGGGCGTATTCCTCGCGGATGGCGCGGGCGTAGGCGTCGTACCGTTCCGGCTCGGCGCCGAGAATCGACAGGTCGATGGACACCAGCCGGGCGCCGATCGCGTCATCTTCGGCCACGCTGTGTCCGGCCGTCAGGCGGATCAGCCGGTCGACCTCTGCGATGAAGGCTGGCGCGGCCCTTTCCGCGGACAGGCGCTCGATCGCCAGTCGGGCGCTCTCCGCTTCGTTGTCGTTGCGAGTCGGGTCGTAGATCGCGTCATGGAACCAGATGGCGGCGTCCATGAGGTCGCGCTGCTCATCGGTGAAGTCGGTCGAGGCCCTGACCTGCGCCAGGCAGTCCTCGATATGCGCCATCGTGTGATAGCGCCGGTGCGGCTCGCGGTAGCGCGAGATCAGCTCGTCGCGAACCGCACCGGAGATCATGGCGTCAGGCTACCGTCGCCTTGACGATCTTGCCGGGATTTCGGGGCGGCTCGCCCTTGGGCAGGGCGTCGACATGCTCCATGCCTTCGATGACCTGACCCCAGACGGTGTACTGGCGGTCCAGGAAGGTGGCGTCGTCGAAGCAGATGAAGAACTGGCTGTTGGCGCTGTTCGGATCCGAGGTGCGGGCCATGGAGCAGACGCCGCGCACGTGCGGCTCGGCCGAGAACTCCTGCTTCAGGTTCGGCTTCGACGAGCCGGACGTGCCCGTGCCGGTCGGGTCGCCGCCCTGGGCCATGAAGCCCGGGATGACGCGGTGGAAGACCACGCCGTCGTAGAAGCCTTCCGAGGCCAGGTCGGTGATCTGCCTCACGTGGTTGGGAGCCAGGTCGGAGCGCAGCTTGATGACAACGTCGCGCGGCTCGCCGTCGCCGGTGTCGAGGGTGAAGGTCAGGGTCTCGGCCATAACGGCTCCTTTCGTTTCGCCGGGGTCATAGCCCGCAAACCCGGTCGCGGCTATGTGGGATGCATGAGCGAGGACGATAAGCCGGTCGAACGCCGCCGCATGGTCCGTCCGCCCTCGGGCGGAACGGCGGCCGGCCGCGGCATGGGCCAGAAGATTCGCACGGCCGACAAGAAGTCGATGTCGAGTCAGCAGTGGATCAAGCGCCAGCTGGCCGACGAGTGGTCGGAGCGGGCCCGCGCCGAGGGCTGGCGCAGCCGGGCGGCCTTCAAGCTGATGGAGATCGACGACCGGCTGCGCCTGATCCGGCGCGGATCGCGGGTCGTCGATCTGGGCGCCGCGCCGGGCGGCTGGGTGCAGGTGGCGCTGGACCGCGGGGCGGCGGCGGTGGTCGGGGTCGACCTGCTGATGATCGAGCCGATCCCGGGGGCGACGCTGATCCAGGCCGACTTCACCGATCCCGGCGTGGACCGGCAACTGCTGGAGGCGCTGGGCGGGCCGCCCGATCTGGTCCTGTCGGACATGGCCCACAACACCGTCGGCCACCGCCAGACCGATCACCTGAAGATCATCGGCCTGATCGAGATCGCCGCCGATTTCGCCATCCGCAACCTGAAGCCCGGCGGGGCCTTCGTGACCAAGAGCTTCCAGGGCAGCGACGCCGGGGAGGTGCTGGCCCGGCTGCGGGCCGAGTTCGAGGACGTGCGCCCGATCAAGCCGAAGGCGAGCCGCAAGGGCTCGTCCGAGGTCTATCTGGTGGCGACGGGGAAGAAGTAGGTCTCAGGCCTTGGCAAGCGCGCTGCGGCGACGCTCCCGGCGCGCCTCGATGCGGGTCCAGATGCGGTCGTGGACGGTGAAGAACACCGTCTGCACCAGCGGCTCGATGATGCCGATTGCCAGGGCGATGCGGATGTCGCGGGTCAGGGCGAAGGCGACCAGCACCGCCACGGCGAAGTGCATGACGCCGTAGGTGACGGTCTTCAGCGCCACCTGCTTCAGCGAACGGGGCAGGGCGTGGCTGTGGCCATGGTGGCCGTGCGCCCGCGACTGCTCGTGCGGCGACATCACGTCCAGACGGGCGGTGAAGGCCTCGGACGCCTCCTCCAGCCCGGACAGCGTGCGCCGGCGCTCGATCCGGTGCCAGACGCGGTCGTGGATCGAGTAGGCGATGGTCTGGAAGAAGGGCTCGACCAGGCCCACCGCCAGCGCCAGCCGCCAGTCGCGGGTGATGGCGAAGGCCACGAGGATCGCGACCACCAGGTGCATCACGCCATAGCTCGCAATCTTGAGCGCGAGCTGGCGGGCGGTGCTGATCAGAAGCTGAACCATGTCCCTCCAGATGTGGGGCGACAGCCGCCCGCGGCAAGGCAATTGTTCTTATCGGTACGATAGCTCCGGCTGGCCCTTGCGGTTCCGCCCTCCGCACGGTTATACGCGGCCCGCAAAACGGAGGCTCCTCATGGAGATTCGCGAAGGGCTCACCTTCGACGATGTTTTGCTCGAACCCGGCCCGTCCGAGATCATGCCCGCCGACGCGGACGTCTCGACGCGCCTGACCCGCGACATCAAACTGAACATCCCGCTGCTGTCGTCCGCCATGGACACGGTGACCGAAAGCCGGCTGGCCATCGCCATGGCCCAGGCCGGCGGTCTGGGGGTGCTGCACCGCAATCTGACGGTCGAGGAGCAGGCCGAGCAGGTGCGCCAGGTGAAGCGCTACGAGAGCGGCATGGTGGTCAATCCGGTAACGGTGACGCCGGACACTACCCTCGGCGAGGTGCGCGAGATCGTGGCCCGCAAGAAGATCACCGGCTTCCCGGTGGTCGACCCGGCCACGGGCCGGCTGGTCGGCATGCTGACCAACCGCGACATGCGCTTCGAGAACGACCCGAACATCAAGGCCGCGGCCCTGATGACCACGGGCGACCTGATCACCGTGCGCGAGGGGGCCGGGCGGATGGAGGCCCAGGAGCTGCTGCGCACCCGAAAGATCGAGCGGGTCATCGTGGTGGACGAGGACTATCGGGCCGTCGGCCTGATCACCATGAAGGACATCCAGAAGGCCCAGGCCTTCCCGAGCGCCGCCAAGGACGAGCAGGGCCGGCTGCTGGTGGGCGCCGCCTCGACGGTCGGCGACAGCGGATACGAGCGGTCGATGGCGCTGGCCGAGGCCGGGGTCGACGTGGTGGTGATCGACACCGCTCACGGCCACTCGGTGCAGGTGGCGCGCGCCGTGGAGCGCGTGAAGCGCGAGTCCAACCGCATCCAGGTGATCGCCGGCAACGTCGCGACCTACGACGCCGCCCGGGCCCTGATCGACGCCGGGGCGGACGCGGTGAAGGTCGGCATCGGGCCCGGCTCGATCTGCACCACGCGCATCGTCGCCGGGGTGGGGGTGCCGCAGCTGACCGCCATCATGGAGTCCGCCCGGGCCGCCCGCGACAGCGGCACGCCGGTGATCGCCGACGGCGGCATCAAGTATTCGGGCGACCTGGCCAAGGCCATCGCGGCCGGGGCCAGCGTGGCCATGATGGGCTCGATGTTCGCCGGCACCGACGAGAGCCCGGGCGAGGTGTTCCTGTACCAGGGCCGGTCGTACAAGTCCTATCGCGGCATGGGCTCGGTCGGGGCCATGGGGGCCGGTTCGGCGGACCGCTACTTCCAGAAGGAGGTCGAGACCCAGAAGCTGGTGCCCGAGGGCATCGAGGGCCAGACGCCGTACAAGGGACCGATCGCGCCGGTGCTGCACCAGCTGGTCGGGGGGCTGCGCGCCTCCATGGGCTACGTCGGCGCCCCGAGCATCGCAGAGTTCCAGAAGCGCGCCCGGTTCGTGCGCATCACCGGCGCCGGCCTGCGCGAGAGCCACGTCCACGACGTGATGATCACCCGCGAGGCGCCGAACTACCGGCAAGGTTGAGAAGGGCAGGGAAGCTATGGAGCTGACGCCGGAGTTCACCTTCCTGGCCCTGACCCTGATCCTCGCCCTCGTGCAGATCGGGGCGGCGGGCATGGCGCGCACCGCCGAGCTGGGGGCGAAGTGGAACGCCGGGCCGCGCGACGAGGCCACGCCGCCGCCGGGCCGGCTGGCCGGCCGGCTGATGCGGGCCCAGGCCAACCTGTTCGAGACCCTGCCCCTGTTCGCGGCGGCCGTGATCATGGCCGAGGTGGCCGGCAAGACCGGCGCCCTGACGCTGTGGGGCGCCGGCCTCTACTTCGCCGCGCGCGTCGTCTACCTGCCGCTCTACGCCCTTGGCGTGCCCTGGCTTCGCTCGCTGGTCTGGCTGGTCGCCGCCGGCGGCCTGGTCATGGTCATCGCCGCCCTGTTCGCCTGAAAGCCCTGACTTGACCCCAGCCGCCCGCCTCGCCGCCGCCGCCTCCGTCCTCGACTCCATCGCGCAGGGCCGCCAGCCGGCCGAGGCCGTGCTCAAGGCCTGGGGCCAGCAGAACCGCTACGCCGGCTCCAAGGACCGCCGCGCCGTGGCCGATCGGGTCTACAAGGTGCTTCGCGCCCGCGGCCGGCTGTCGTGGGCCATGGGCGGGCGGGAGGACGGCCGCGCCCTCGTCATCGCCTCCCTCAGCCTGATCGACGGCCTGCCGCTGGCGGAGATCGAGGCGCTGCACTCGGGCGAGGGCTATGGCCCGCGGCCCCTGTCGAAACAGGAGCGGTCGCGGCTCACCGCGGCCGGGGAGGGCGAGCTGCCCGGGTGGGTCGCCTCCGGCCT
>JANJTI010000196.1 GCA_024711185.1 Brevundimonas sp.
TCGGCCACCGCCTGCACCATGTCCAGTTCGCCGCCGGTCATCATCATCTGGCGGAGTCCGGGCGGCGCCTCGCTGTCGGCCATGAGCCGGGACATGTTGGCCTTGAGCACGAACTGGCTCACCGCGCCGATGGCCACGGTGACGATCGGCACGAACAGCACGCTCCAGAACAGGGCGGTGCGGTTCTTCGACAGGCGGAAGCCCTCGGCGCGGAACGCGTCAACCAGCATGGATCGTCTCCGCAGCCTGGACCGCGCCCGTTTCGGTGAAGAAGATCGCCTCGAGATCCGTCCCCACCCAGCGCGCCTCGTGGATGTCGACGCCCTGTTCGACGAGGGCGCGGATCAGGGCCGGGGCCTCGACGCGCGACACCTCGGCCAGAACGGCGTCGCCGTCGCGGCCGCCCTTCGCGCCCAGCGTCTCCAGCACCCGCTCGACGGGACCGGCGGAGAGGCGCAGCCGCTCGCCGACGGCGGTCAGCTCGCTCACCGCGCCCTCGCGCACAAGCCGGCCCTTGTCGAGGATGGCCACGCGGTCGCAGACCCGCTGCACCTCCAGCAGCTGGTGGCTGGCCAGCACCACGGTGACGCCGTCGTCCGTGGCCAGCGACCGGATCAGGGCGCGCATCTCCTGGATTCCCGGCGGGTCCATGCCGCTGGTCGGTTCGTCGAGGATGACCAGCTCCGGCCGGCTCATCAGGGCGGCGGCGACGCCCAGCCGCTGCATCATGCCGACCGAGAAGCCGCGCACCCGGCGGTCGGCCGCCTCGGTCAGTCCCACGCGCTGCAGCCAGTGCGGGATGTCGGTCTCGCCGGCGACACCGTGCTCCAGCGCCAGCCAGCGCAGCACCTGCCGGGCGGTCATGTAGGGCGGGAAGCGCGGCGTCTCGATCATCGAGCCCATGCGCCGCATGTGGGCGACCTCGTTGACGGGCCCGCCCATCACCCGGGCCTCGCCCTCGCTGGGCCGGATCAGCCCCAGCAGGATGCGGAACAGGGTCGACTTGCCGGCCCCGTTCGGCCCCAGCACCCCGTAGACCCCGCCGCGCGGAATGCTGAGGTCCAGCCCGTCGAGGGCGCGCACGGCTCCGTAGGTCTTGGTCAGCCCACGGGTTTCGATAACGGCGGTCATGAGGGGAGGTTGAGCGTCAACCGGCCGGCGGTGCAAGCCGACGCGGATTAAGCTTTCGCAACCTCGTCGGGAATGGCCATGCCGAAGGCGATCAGGTTGCCGTCCGGCGCCAGCACCAGGAGTTCGCGCTGTCCGTAGGGCTTGTCGGCCGGTCCGTGAACGTCGGCGGGCGGCAGGGTGGCAAGGCGCGGCTTCAGCTCCTCGTACAGGGCGTCCACGTCGAGCACGTCGATGTAACAGGCGTAGCGCCGGTCGCCCCGGGTCGCTTCCGCCTCATCGACCTCCAGAAGACGGAAGCCCACGGTCTCGCGATGCACATAGGCGTAGCCCGGAGAGCGAAAGGGGACGCTGAACCCGAGTATCCCGGTGAAGAAGTCGAGCGCCTTGCCCAGATCCCGCACGTGCAGGAAAGGCGTCACCTGCTGGAAGTTGGACATCGGCGACCTCCCGCCGGCAGCATGCCACAAGGCTGACTCGGGCGCACCCGTCGGCTAGAAGGCGCTCCCCTCCGAGCTTCGCCATGTCCGTCCTCACCCGCCTCCGCACCAAGCGCGCCGCGCTCGCCTTCATCTTCGTGACGGCGGTGCTCGACATCGTGGCGATGGGGATCATCATTCCGGTGCTGCCGCGGCTGATCGAGGACTTCGTCGGCTCCAACGCCGAGGCGGGCTGGATCAACGGCGTGTTCGTGGCCCTGTGGGCCGGGATGCAGTTCCTGTGCTCGCCGATCATCGGCTCGCTGTCCGACCAGTACGGCCGCCGGCCGGTGATCCTGATCAGCTGCGCCGGCCTGTCGCTTGACTACGTGCTGATGGCGCTGGCCCCGAACCTGTGGTGGCTGGCGCTCGGGCGGATCATCGCCGGCGTCACCTCGTCCAGCTTCACCACCATCTACGCCTACATGGCCGACATCACCGCCCCGGAGCGGCGGGCGCGGGCTTACGGCCTGATCGGGGCGGCCTTCTCCGGCGGCTTCGTTCTGGGCCCGGTGCTGGGCGGCTTCCTCGGCGAGTTCGGGCCGCGCGTGCCCTTCTGGTTCGCCGCCGGCCTGTCGGGCGTGGCCTTCCTGTACGGCCTGCTGGTGCTGCCCGAGAGCCTGCCGGTCGAGAAGCGGATGCGCTTCAGCTGGCGGCGCGCCAATCCGGTCGGCGCCCTGATCCTGCTGCGCCGGCATGCGGAGCTCAGCGGCCTGGCCGTCGTGAACTTCCTGCTCTACTTCGCCCACCACGTCTTCTCGGCGGTGTTCGTGCTCTACGCCGCCCTACGCTACGGCTGGGGGCCCAAGGAGGTCGGCCTGCTGCTGGCCCTGGTCGGGGTGCTGGACATGGCGGTGCAGGGCGGCCTGACCGGCCGGGTGGTGAAGCATCTCGGCGATCGCGCCACCATGATCCTGGGTCTGGCGGGCGGCACGGTGGGCGTCGCCCTGATGGGGTGGGCGCCGTCCGGCTGGATATTCGTCGCCGCCATGCTGCTCAACGCCCTGTGGGGGCTGGCCATGCCGACCCTGCAGGCGCTGATGACCCGCCGCGTCGGCGACGACGAGCAGGGCCAGCTGCAGGGCGCCAACATGAGCGTCGCCTCCATCGCCGGCGTCGCCTCGCCGCTGTTCTTCGGCTGGGTCTACGCCAGCTCGGCCGGCGGGCGGTTCGGCGATCTGGCCCGCTGGTTCGAAGGGCAGGGAGGCTGGACAGCGCCGCTGATCGGGGCCCTCTACGATCCGGGGCTGGCCTTCTACATCGCCGCCGCCATTCTCGGACTGGCGGCGGTCATCGGCTGGGTCGTGGCGCGGCGGGCGGAACGTGAGGAAAGCGTAACCGTTTCACCCGGCTGACGCCTTGATGCCGTCGAATTGGCGGGCAGGATCAGGCGCAGCGGAATCCATGATCGACCGGACGACGATGAAGACCAGCTCGCTTGCGATCGCCATCGCCCTGACGCTCGCCGCCTGCGGCCAGCCCGACAGCTCGAAGGCCCAGGACGGGGTGTTCGCCGACAACCGCGTGGCGCCGGGCGACGCAACATCGATGAAGGCCAGTTTCGCCCCGGTGGTGCGCGAGGCGGCGCCGGCGGTGGTGAACATCTCGGCCCGCGGCGTACGGGCGGACCCCTTCTGGTCGATGTTCGGCGTGCGCGGTCAGGCCCAGCAGGTCGGCTCGATCGGTTCGGGCGTCATCGTCCGTCCCGACGGCGTGGTGGTGACCAACAATCACGTCATCCAGGGCATGCAGCAGATCCGCGTGACGCTGAACGACCGGCGCGAGTTCGCCGCCCGGGTGGTGCTCGCCGACGAACGCTCCGACATCGCGGTACTGCAGCTGGAGGGCGTCAACGAGCGCCTGCCGACCCTGAACATCGATGATCGCGAGGAACAGCAGGTCGGCGACCTGGTGCTGGCGATCGGCAATCCGTTCGGGGTGGGCCAGACGGTGACAAACGGCATCATCTCGGCGCTGAACCGCACCGAAACCGGCATCTCGGACTCGGGCTCCTTCATCCAGACCGACGCGGCCATCAACCCGGGCAACTCGGGCGGGGCGCTGGTCGACATGGACGGCGACCTGATCGGCATCAATACCGCCATCTTCTCGCGCTCGGGCTCGTCCTCCGGGGTCGGCTTCGCAGTGCCCGCGACCATGGTGCGGCGGGTGGTCGATTCCGCCGTCGGAGGCGCCACCGCCGTGGTCCGGCCGTGGCTGGGCGTGAAGGGGGAGGCGGTCACCGCCGACATCGCCCGCAGCCTCGGGCTGGATCGGCCGCAGGGGCTGGTGGTGACAGAGGTCTGGCCGAACGGCCCCGGCGCCCGGGCCGGCATCCGCGAGGGCGACGTCATCACCGCCATCGACGGCGCCGAGATCAACGACCAGGGCGGCCTGAACTTCCGGGTAGGCACGCGGGAGCCGAATGAGACCGTCCAGGTCTCGGTGCTGCGCGACGGCCGCGTGCAGTCGGTCCCGGCCCGCGTTCAGCGGCTGCCGGGCGACGCGGACGTGGACAAGGCGACGCTGATCCGCACGGGAGGACTTTCGGGGGCTCAGGTGTTGACCCTCAATCCCGCCCTCGCCGACAGCCTCGGCGGCGATCCCTTCGCCTCGGGGGTGATTGTCGGTCGCGTGGAAAGCCGCAGCTACGCCCAGCGAGGCGTCGGGGTGCGGCCGGGGGACGTCATCCTCGCCCTCAATGGCCGCGCGGTCGGTTCCGTGGACCAGCTCGCCGACCTTCCGCGCGGCGCCCAGTTGACGGTGGAGCGCAGGGGCCAACGCGGCATACTGGTTGTGCGCTAGGCCCCCTTCAGCGGTCCCGTGAAGGACCAGACATGTCCGAAGGGGTCGCGCAGCTTGCCGTGGCGGCCGTAGAACTCGTCCTGCGCCGGGCGGATCACCTCGGCTCCCTCGGCCACGGCCCGAGCCATCCACGCGTCGACGTCGTCGACCGCGAGCGCGACCGTCACCGAACTCCCGCCCAACGTCGGCGGCGGCCGGACTCCGACCGTCTCGCCCATCTCGGGGAAGTCGTCCGCCAGGTAGATCGCCCCGCCGTTGCCCAGCGTCATCATGGCGTGGCCGAGGCGGCCGTCCTCCATGTCGAAGCGATTGTTCTCAACCGCAGCAAGGGCGCGCCTGTACCAGTCCAGCGCCTCGTGTCCGCGGTCGACGCTCAGATAGGGCGTGACCGGCGGATCGGGCGGGCAGTAGGCCTCCTCGTGTGGCATGGACCTCTCCTTCCAGGCGCGGCCGATGCGT
>JANJTI010000201.1 GCA_024711185.1 Brevundimonas sp.
TCGCCGGTGTCGGCCAGAACGATGAACTCGTGGGAGAGGTCGCCGCCGATCGGGCCGGTGTCGGCGCGCATCGGCACCGCCTTCAGGCCCATGCGGGCGAAAGTGTTCAGATAGGCCACGAACATGCGGTTGTAGGCGCGACGGGCCGAGGCTTCGTCGATGTCGAAGCTGTAGGCGTCCTTCATCAGGAACTCGCGGCCGCGCATGACGCCGAAGCGCGGGCGGCGCTCGTCGCGGAATTTCCACTGGATGTGGAAGAGGTTGAGCGGCAGCGCCTTGTAGGACTTCACATAGGCCCGGAAGATGTCGGTGATCATCTCCTCGTTGGTGGGACCGTAGAGCAGCTCGCGTTCGTGCCGGTCGACGATGCGCAGCATCTCGGGGCCGTAGGCGTCGTAGCGCCCCGACTCGCGCCACAGGTCGGCCAGCTGGAGGGTGGGCATGAGCAGCTCGACGGCGCCTGCCCTCTCCTGCTCCTCGCGCACGATCTGCTCGATCTTGCGAAGCACGCGCAGGCCAAGCGGCAGCCAGGCGTAGATGCCGGCGGCCTCCTGACGGATCAGGCCGGCGCGCAGCATCAGCTGGTGCGAGACGATCTGGGCGTCGGAGGGCGCCTCTTTGAGCGTGGGCAGGAAGTAGCGCGACAGGCGCATGGGAAGAATCCGGCGTGGGAGGCGTTGGGAGGGATGCTTTAGCCGGCGCCGCGGGGCGAAAGCTAGGCCGCCATAGGGATTAGGGGTGCGGCCGGGAGATGCCGTAGCGCGCGGCCAGATACGGAATGATCGCCTCGTCCTGGAGGAAGCGGGCGCCGGTGGCGGCGCTGGTGCGGGCGTCCGGCCAGTCGAGCTCGCCATCGAGCACCAGCAGCGGGCAGGACTGGTTCTCCTCGCCCACGGCCTCGATCACCGGCGGGCGCGGGCGGGGCCAGTCCAGGCGGACGACGTCCAGCCGGTCCTTCAGCTGCGGGTGGAAGGCCAGCACGCCTTCGATCACCGCGCCGGCCGGGCAGTACCACGGGCCGCCGTGATCGTCGGTCCAGCCCGGATTGATCAGGAACAGGCGGTCGGTCATGGCGCGACTCCTCAGGCGACGGGCGGGGCGAGGTCGGGGATCGGCATCCAGCCGATCCACACCATCACCATGATGACCGCCCAGAGGACGGCCGCGACCCAGGTGGTGGTGAGGAATTTCTTCTTCAGGTTCGGCTGCGCCGGAGCGCCCCACTGGGCGCCGTCCTCGGGCCGCTCCTGGGCCTGCTGGTTCATGCCCAGCGGCAGGATCGCGAACAGCACCACCCACCAGCAGACCAGGTAGATGGCGACCATGGTGAACAGGCCGACGGGCATGTCAGTGCGCCTCCTTCGGCGTTTCCATCAGCTCGACCAGGACCCCGCCCGTGTCCTTCGGATGCAGGAAGAGGATCGGCGTGCCGTGCGCGCCGATGCGCGGCTCGCCCGTGCCGAGGATGGTCGCCCCCTTCGCCCGGAGCGCGTCGCGGGCGGCGAGGATGTCCTCGACCTCGAAACAGACGTGGTGCTGGCCGCCCCTGGGGTTCTTCGCCAGGAAGCCGTGGATCGGGCTGTCGTCGCCCAGCGGCTCGATCAGCTCGATCTGGCTGTTGGGCAGGTCGACGAAGCAGACCCGCACCCCCTGGGCCGGCAGGTCGAAGGGGGCGTGCGCCTGCGTCGCTCCGAGCAAATCGCGGTACATCGCGACGCTGGCCTCTATCGAGGGGGTGGCGACGCCGACGTGGTTCAGTCTTCCGATCATGGCGACGGCTTAGCCGGTTCGGACGGGCGGGAGAAGGCGCGCGATGACGCGCCCTCCCCGCGCGGCCGCGAAATCACTCCGCGAACGGGTCGGTCGGGGCGGGGCGGGTCGGCAGCGGCATGCGCGGCAGCGGCTCGTCGGAATTGGCCGCGGCGAGCAGGAGGCCGGCGAGCACCACGGCGGCCTGGCGCAGATCCTCGGGCTTCAGGTGGTCGTAGCTGTCGATCGAGGTGTGGTGCAGGCGGCTGCCATAGTCCAGCGGGTCCTGGATGAACTGGAAGCCCGGAATGCCGACGGTCTGCATGTAGACGTGGTCGGTGCCGCCGGAGGTGCGCAGGGAGACGGTCGTCGCGCCGAGGCTGTGGAAGGGCCGGAGCCATTCCTCGAACACGGCGGCGGCGGCGACGTTGCCCTCGGCGTTGATGCCGCGGATGCGGCCCGAGCCGTTGTCGATGTTGAAGTAGGCGACCAGATCGCGATGGCCGGAACGCGGCTGGACCGGCCAGCGGGCGCGCCAGGTCTGGCCGTTCGGCAGGGCGTCGAGCTCGGCGTCGCCCAGCGGGGCGCGGGTGGCGAGGTGGCGGTCGACATAGGCCAGCGAGCCGTGCAGCCCCTGCTCCTCCCCGTTCCACAGGGCGAAACGGATGGTGCGCTTCGGCCGCACGTTCAGCGCCTTCAGGATGCGCGCCGCCTCCATGACCACGGCCGTGCCGGCGGCGTTGTCCACCGCTCCGTCGGCGGCCGCCCAGCTGTCGAAGTGGGCGCCCGCCATGACGTATTCGCCCGAGCGGCCGGTCCCGGGAATGTCGGCCAGCACGTTGTAGGCGTTGACGTCCTCGTCGTGGAAACGGACCTCGCTGGTCATCTCGAGGGTCGGCGCCGCCCCGGCGCGCGACAGGCGGACCAGCCGGCGATAGTCCTCGGCCGCCAGCTCCATGCCCGGCAGGCGGGGAGTGGCTCCGACGCGATGGGTGTAGCCGGCGCCGTGCAGCAGGCCGCCGTCGCGATAGGACATCCGCACCCAGCCCAGCGCGCCCTCGGCGGCGAGGAACTCGTCCATCTGCAGGGCGAAATTGTCGCGGCCGCCGTCGCGCGCGACCCGCACCGGGGCGTGGGTCGGCTGGGCGAATGACGTGCGGCCCGCCAGCTCCTCGTCCGTCCAGCGGCGGAAGAAGGGCTCGGTCGGATCGGTGGCGGCGGTCGGCTCGGAGATCATGACGATCTTGCCGGCCAGCTTGCCGCGCCACTTGTCGAAGTCGGACGCGCGGCTCATCGGCGCCAGCACCACCTCGGCGCTCACGGTCCCCCCGGTGCCCGGCGTCCACGCCACCGGAATGGCGCGCAGCTCCAGCGGCCGGGGCTGGATCATCCGCACGTCGGAGCGGACCATCGACCAGCCGCGGCCGAACTCGAAGCCCTCGGCGCGCACGTTCGACAGGCCCCATTCGCGGAACTTCTGCTGCGTCCACGCCTCGGTCTCGCGCATCTGCGGCGAGTTGGTGATGCGCCCGCCGATCCGATCGGTCAGGTGGGCCGCGGTGCGCATCACCTCGGAGTGGTTGAAGCCCTGGTCGAAGATGCCGTTGACCGCGACCAGATCGGGCGCCTGGGCCATGGCGGGCGCGGCGGCGAGGACGGCGGCGACGGAGACGGCGGCGAACAGACGCTTCATGAAGGGACCCCCCGGGAATCGGAAACCGGCCGGCATTTGGACCGGCATGGCTCCAACGAACAAGGGCCGGCGCTCCGTCGCCGACCCTTGCCAGTGTCCTGCGGGCGCCCGCGGCGGCTAGCCTGCGATGCGGAAGCGGACGGTGAACACGACCGGCGTCGGTTCTCGAATCTGCGCGAGTTGATGCCCGGCCAGTCGGGCGTTGCCGGCCGCTTGAACAGCGGCGGCGCCGAACCCGAGGCCGGCGGGCGCTTCGTCGAGCACCGAACAGCTCGACAGGCGGCCGTCGGGCTGAGCCATGCAACGCACCTGCCCCGAGCCGGCATTGACGCCCGCATCCAGCGCCGCGGCGGGGTAGGCGGGCACCGGATGCCGGGCCCAGTCGGGATTGCGGATCGTCCGATCGGCCTCCGCGGCCTGCGCCTCCTGGGCGGGCGTCACGACCGGTTCCCGCTGGGCGGCGATCGCGATCGATGCGGAGGCCGCGGCCGCCGCGGCGAAGCCCGCCGCAGCGAGGGCGGTCCGGCGAAGGCGGGGTGCCGCGGGCGCGGCGGGCTCCAGTATGGCTTTCAGACGCAGCATGGCGAAGCTCCTTTTCGCACTGGTGAAGGTCAGGGCCGGGACCGGGGAGCCCGGGGTTTTTCGGATCGCCTCGACGAGCGCCCGGGCGTAGAGGCGCCGCGCGGCGACCGAGGCCCCCGAGAGAGCGAGCGCATCGCAGGCCTCCTCCCGCGCCGCGGCCCGGCGTGCGCGGATCCACGGCAACAGAGGGTTGGCCGCGCACAGGATGAGAAGCGCTTCCTCGAT
>JANJTI010000236.1 GCA_024711185.1 Brevundimonas sp.
GGGGGGGGGCGGCTGCGCCCCCGCGCGCGGAGGCCGCCCGGGGGGCGGTGGTCGCCGCCGCCCCCGCCCGCGACCGCCTCGCGGCGGCTCTCGGCCGGGACGAGGCCGCCTTCCGCCGGCTGGAGAGCATCGTCCATCCACTGGTGGCCCAGGGAAGGATCGAGGATCTGGCGGTGGCCGAGGCCCGGGGCGTGAAGCTGGCTGTGCTGGACATTCCCCTGTTGTTCGAGACCGGCGGCGACGCCGCGGTCGACGCGGTGGTGGTGGTCACCGCGCCGGGCGAGGTGCAGGCCGCGCGGGTGCTGGCCCGCCCGGGCATGACCCGCGAGCGGTTCGAGGCCATCCTCGCCCGTCAGCTGCCCGACGCCGAGAAGCGCCGCCGCGCCGACTTCCTCGTCGACACCGGAGCGGGTTTCGAGGCGGCGCGGACGCAGGTGCGGGAAATCGTGGGGACGGTTCTCGCCCCGGACTGGATACCGCCCCGTCGGCGTCTTTCGCCGGGAGGCGAAGCGAGCCATTAAGGGGCATGGCCCGCGAGATCGTCCTCGATACCGAAACCACCGGCTTCGATCCCAAGACCGGCGACCGGCTGATCGAGGTCGGCTGCATCGAGATCGAGGATCTGCTGCCGACGGGACGGACCTTCCACACCTTCGTCAATCCGGAGCGGCTGATCCCGCCGGACGCCATCCGGGTGCACGGCATCACCGACGAGAAGGTGAGGGACGCGCCGAAATTCCGGGATGTGGTTCACGAGCTGATGGCCTTCATCGGCGACGCGCCGGTGATCGCTCACAACGCCGCCTTCGACCGCAACTTCATCGATCACGAGTGCGGCCTGTGCGGCCACGCCCTGATCGAGGAGACGCGCTGGATCGACACCCTGCAGCTGGCCCAGAAGCGCTTTCCGGGCATGGCCAATTCGCTCGACGCCCTGTGCAAGCGCTTCAGGATCAGTCTGGTCGAACGCACCCTGCACGGGGCCCTGATCGACGCCCGCCTGCTGGCCGACGTCTATCTTGAGCTGAAGGGCGGCAAGGAGCGCAGGCTGGACCTGACGGCGGTGCGAGCCACGGTGACGGTGGAGACCACGGCTGTGGGCGGCTACGGCCCGCGCCCGCGCCCGCTGGCCCCCCGCTCGACGGACGAGGAGCGCGCCGCCCACGCCGCCTTCCTGGCGGCGACCCTCAAGGATCGCTCGCTGTGGTCGGGGTACGGGCTGGAGCTGGAAGAGGCGTCCGCCGCCTGACGGACGCCTTCGGCGGACGGCCTAGGCCTGACCGGTCTCGGCCGGGGCGCGGGCGATCTGCTGCTGGCGAGCCACGTAGATGCCGGCGAAGTCGATCGGATCCAGCATGAAGGGCGGATAGAAGCCGCCGTCCGAGGTGGCCCGGGCGATGATCTCGCGGGCGAACGGGAACAGGTAGCGCGGGCATTCGATCAGCAGCAGCGGCTCCACGTCCTGTTCGGCCACGCCCTGGAGGGCGAACAGGCCGCCATAGACGAGTTCCACGTTGAACACCGTCATGGCGTCCGTGGAGGCCTTGATGGTCAGGCGGAGGTCCACCTCGAACAGGCCGTCCTTGCGGCCCTGGGCGTTCATCTCGACGCCCATGTCGATAGCCGGCTTGCCATCCACGCGCAGGCTATCGGGAGCCTTCGGATTCTCGAACGACAGGTCCTTCACGTACTGGGCGACGATCCGGAAGCCGGGGCCGGCCGGGGGCTGGCCCCCGGTGTCGGAAGCGGGGTTGGCGTCGGCGGGCGGAGCGGCGTCGGTCATCGGGCGAAGTCTGTCTGGAATGTGGCCGGGCGGCGGCCTGGAGGGGGCGGCGACTAGCACGCGGCGCCCCGTGCGGCAACGCGGCGCCCCCGCGGGGGCGAGCGCCGCGCCTTGCGCCGCCCCATATCAGCCCCTAATCGTCGTCCGCGCCCTCCCGGGGCGCCAGTCAGGGATTGCCCGTGCCGGTCCAGGTCCAGATCGTCATCTTCGCCGTCATCGCCGCCTTCGTCCTGTTCCAGCTGTACAACGTGCTGGGCAAGAAGGTCGGCCGGCAGCCCGAGGAAGACGCCCGCGCCCGCCCGCCGGTCCCGGCCGTGCCTGCGCCCGCCGGGGAACAGACCGGCGCCGGTCGGCCCAACGTGCTGGACGCGGTGACGCTCGCCGCCATCGCCGGCCTTAAGGCTCGCGATCCGAACTTCGACCCGGTTCGCTTCCTCGATGGCGCGCGGCAGGCGCACGAAACCATCGTGCGCGCCTACGCCTCCGGCGACCGCGAGACCCTCCGGCCCCTGCTCACCCCGCGGGTGATGGAATCGTTCGAAGCCGGCATTGCCGCCCGCGAGGCCCGGGGCGAGACCGAGGTCGCCGAGTTCGTCCATCCGGCCCGGGCCGACCTCGAACTGGCGACGGCCGAGGAGAACCGCGCCGTCGCCAAGGTCCGCTTCCTCGCCGAACTGCGCAACCGCGTGAGGCCGGCCGACCCGGCCGCCGAGGAGCAGATCGAGGAACGCCGGGTCGCCGAGATCTGGACCTTCGAGCGCCAGCTCGGCGCCAGCGACCCCAACTGGGTGCTGGCCCGCACCGAGCCCGCGACCGCGTGAGCGGCGGCGTGCGCCGCCCCGCGCCGGCTTCCTTCCGTCTCGCCGCGCTCCTCGCCGGCCTCGCCCTGGCGCTGGCGGCCTGCGCCACGGCGCCTGTCCGCCCCGCCCCGCCGGCGGCGCCCCCCGCAGGGGAGCCCATGCGCCCGCCGACGGCGCCTCCCGCCGACGGGCTCAGCCCGGCCGGCCTGCCCGGCTGGAACGAGGAGGACCACCTCGCCGCCTTCACGGCGTGGGTTCAGGGCTGCGCCGCCGCGCGGGAGGCGGCGGCCCAGGCGCAGTGCGCGCGCGCCCGCGACCTGCAGCGCACCTCGCGCCCCGTCACCCCCAGCCTCGCCCGTGCCTACTTCGAGACCGGCTTCACGGTCGCGCCGGCGACGACGAGCGACGGCGGCCCCGGCCTGCTCACCGCCTACTTCGCCCCCGAGTACGAGGCCCGGCGGGCGCCGGGCGGCGTGTTCGACGCCCCGGTGCTGGCGGCGCCGGCCGGCTGGACCCGCGGCCAGACCCTGCCGGAACGGGCGGAGATCGAGGCGGCGCCCCCGACGGCCGCCCTCGCATGGATGCGCGCCGAGGACCTGTTCTTCCTGCAGATCCAGGGTTCCGGCTACCTGACCTTCGCGGATGGCTCGAGGGCGCGGGCGGCCTATGCCGCCGACAATGGCCGGCCCTTCGTCGGTATCGCCCGGCCGATGGCGGAGCGCGGCCTGCTGCCGCCGAACGGCACCTCGGGCGAGGCCATCCGGGCCTGGCTGGCGGAGCATCGGGGGGCCGAGGCGCGCGCGGTGATGGCGCTGAACCCGCGCTACATCTTCTTCCGGCTCGACGCGGACGACGGCGGGCATCCCGCCGGCGCCGCCGGCCTGCCCCTGCCGCCCCGCCGGGCCGTCGCCGTCGACCCGAGCCACTGGCGCTACGGCGACCTCGTCTGGATTGAGGCCGACGGTGGAAACCTCGTCGGCGCCCGGGGCAGCTATCGCGGTCTCGTCACGGCGCTCGACACCGGCTCGGCCATCCGCGGCCCGGTCCGCGCCGACCTCAACATGGGCCGCGGCCGCGAGGCCGGCGAGGAAGCCGGCGCCGTGCGTCATCCGCTCAGGATGTGGCGGCTGGTTCCGCGCGGCTGAGCCCGGAGCTCACCGGCGCCGCATTCCGCCGAGAACGCCGCGCAGGATCTCGCGGGTGAGCGTGCTGCCGGCCGTGCGCAGCACCGACTTGGTCGCCGCCTCGATGGGGGTTTCGCGGGTGCGGCGCGGGGCGCGGGCGCGGGCGGCTTCGCGGTCGAGTCGGGCCTGTTCCCGGGACCGGGCGGCTGCGGCCTTTTCGGCCTCCTTCGCAGCGGCGGCATCGGCCTTTGCGCGAGCCTCGGCCAGTTTCGCCTCGGCCGCCGCCTTGTCGGCCTCGCCGCGGCGGGCGGCGAGGATCTCCTCGGCCGACTCCCGGTCCACAGCGGTGTCGTAGAAGCCCCGCACCGGGCTGGCGGCCATGACCGCGGCGCGCTCGGCCTCGGTGGCCGGGCCAAGGCGGCTGTCCGGCGGCCGGATCATGGTCCGCGCCACGACATTGGGCGCGCCCTTGTCGTCGAGCGTCGAGACCAGGGCCTCGCCGACGCCGAGCGACTGGATGGCCTCGGCGGTGTCGAAGGCGGGGTTGGGGCGGAAGCTGTCGGAGGCCGCCTTGAGCCCCTTCTGTTCCGACGGCGTATAGGCGCGCAGGGCGTGCTGGATGCGATTGCCGAGCTGGGCCAGGACGCTGTCGGGGATGTCGGCCGGGTTCTGGGTGACGAAATACACGCCGACGCCCTTGGAGCGGATCAGCCGCACCACCTGCTCGACCTTCTGGCGCAGGGCGTCGGGCGCGTCGTCGAACAGCAGGTGGGCCTCGTCGAAGAAGAACACGAGACGGGGTTTGTCCGGGTCGCCGACCTCGGGCAGCTGCTCGAACAGCTCCGACAGCAGCCACAGCAGGAAGGCGGCGTACAGGCGCGGGCTGTTCATCAGCCGGGTGGCGTCCAGCACATTGACCTGGCCGCGGCCGTCGAGGCCGGTGCGCAGCATGTCCTCGAGCCGCAGGGCCGGCTCGCCGAAGAAGGCCTTGCCGCCCTGCTGCTCCAGCTGGAGCAGGGCGCGCTGGATGGCGGCGATCGAGGCGGGGGCGACATGGCCGACCTCGCGGCCGATCTGCTCGGCGTTCTCGCCGACATGGACCAGCAGGGCCCGCAGGTCGTCGAGGTCGAGCAGCAGCAGGCCCTCCTTGTCGGCGACGTGGAAGACCACCGAGAGCACCCCCTCCTGCACCTCGTTGAGGTTCAGCATGCGGCCGAGCAGCAGGGGACCTACCTCGCTGACGGTGGTGCGGATCGGGTGGCCCTTCTCGCCGTAGAGGTCCCAGAACACCGTCGGGGCCGCCTTCGGCTGCAGGGTCAGGCCCATGCCCGCCGCCCGGGCGAGCAGCTTGTCGTTGGGCGCGCCGGGCACGGCGATGCCGGACAGGTCGCCCTTCACATCGGCGCAGAACACCGGCACGCCGGCGTCGGAGAAGCCCTGGGCCATGATCTGCAGGGTGACGGTCTTTCCGGTCCCCGTGGCCCCGGCGACCACCCCGTGGCGATTGGCCCGGTGCAGCAAGAGGTGTTCGGGCTTGTCGGACTGGCCGAGGAACAGGCCGGCGGCGGCGTCGGGCATGGGGAACTCCGGAACGGGACCGGCGCTCATGGTCCATCGGTCACGGCGACGGTTCAAGGCCGATTGACGGGACCGGACCGGACCCTGACCATATGCCGATGAAGCCGCCCATCGCCGTCCCCACCTCGACCGTGGCCCGCAACGCCCTGGTGGCTGTCGCGATCGTGGCGGTGGGGGCCGCCGTCTACTGGCTGGCGGACATCCTCACGCCGCTGGCCATGGCCATCTTCCTGCTGATCATGATCGACGGCCTCAAGCGGTTCATCGAGGACCGGACGCCGGTGCCGTCGCATCTGGCCGGCGCGGCGGCCCTGATCGTCGTCATTCTCGGCTTCTTCGCCTCCATCGCCATCATCGCCAACGGGGCCCTGAACTTCTTCGACGAGGCGACCGGCGTGACCACCCGGATGGGCCCGCGTCTCGATCAGGTGATCAGCGACGTGGCCGCCCTCTTCGGCGTCCACACGCCGCCCACCGCGTCCGAACTGATCACCCAGCTGGACATCCGCGGCTATCTGACCGCTTTCGCCCTGCAGGCGCAGGGGGCGGTGACCGGCGCCGTCTTCGTGCTCATCTACCTCGCCTTCCTGCTCGCCTCGCAGGTCGGCTTCAAACGCAAGCTGGTCGGGATGTTCCCGGACCGGGCGAACCGCAGCGAGGCCATGGAGGTGTTCCAGCGCGTCCGGGGCGGCGTCGAGGGGTACCTCTGGGTCCAGACCGTCACCGGCGCGATGATCTGCGCGGCCGCCTGGGCGCTGATGCGCGCCGTCGGGCTTCAGAACGCCGAGTTCTGGACCTTCGTCATCTTCATCGTGTGCTTCATCCCGGTTCTGGGCGGGGCGGTGGCGGGACTGGTGCCGCCCCTCTTCGCCCTGGTGCAGTTCGAGACCTACTGGCA
>JANJTI010000270.1 GCA_024711185.1 Brevundimonas sp.
CCTGCCAGCCCCCCTCATCCGTCAGGCTCCGCCTGACACCTTCTCCCCCAGGGGGAGAAGGAGACGCCGCCCTCCTCCCGAACCTGTGCGCGCGGCCCGGGTTGGCTTGGCCGTCCCGGGCCACTAGGTTCCGCGCACAAGAGCGGTCCCGGCCGCCCCCGCGTTCAGGAGAGCCCCCATGCACGACGCCCCGCAATCGGAAGCCGCCGCCCGGCTCGACAAGGAAAACCCGCTCGGCGTCGACGGCTTCGAGTTCGTCGAGTTCACCGGCCCCGATCCCCAGGCCATGGCCGCCCGTCTGGAGCTGATGGGCTTCACCCGCACGCACGTGAACCCGGCCACCGGCGCGGTGCGGATGAAGCAGGGCGACATCACCCTGCTGGTCGATCTGTCGCCGAAGGGCCAGGCCGAGGAATTCGCCCGCGAGCACGGCCCTTCGGCCAACGGCATGGCCTTCCGCGTCGCCGATGCAAAGGCCGCCTATGACGGCGCCGTGGCCCGCGGCGCCCGCCCGGCCGAAGGCCACGACGGCGGCGCCCTCGGCAATGACTATCCGTACATCCTGCAGGGCATCGGCGGCTCGCTGCTCTATCTCGTCGACCAGTACGGCGAGCGCGGCTCCCTCTACGAAGGCTGGGACGAGATCGAGGGCTGGGAAGAGGCCGAGCGCAAGAATTCCGTCGGCCTCTACTGCCTCGACCACCTGACCCACAACGTGCGGCGCGGCCAGATGCGCAACTGGTCGGGCTTCTACGGGAACGTCTTCAACTTCGAGGAACAGAAGTACTTCGACATCAAGGGCAAGGCGACCGGCCTGTTCTCGCAGGCGATGATCGCGCCGGACCGGGCCATCCGGATCCCGCTGAACGAGAGCCAGGACGAGAATTCGCAGATCGAGGAATTCCTGCGCCGCTACAACGGCGAGGGCATCCAGCACATCGCCCTGGCCACCGACGACATCTTCGAGACCGTCGAGGAGATGAAGCGCCGCGGCATCCCCTTCCAGGACACCATCGAGACCTATTTCGAGCTGATCGACAAGCGCCTGCCGGGGCACGGCGAGGACGTCGAGCGGATGCGCAGGAACCGCATCCTCATCGACGGCTCCAGGGAGGAGGGCCTGCTGCTGCAGATCTTCACCCAGGACACCTTTGGCCCGATCTTCTTCGAGATCATCCAGCGCAAGGGCAACCAGGCTTTCGGCGAGGGCAACTTCCAGGCCCTGTTCGACTCCATCGAGCTGGACCAGATCCGGCGCGGCGTCATCAAGGTGGATGCCTGATTCCCCGGTGAGGCGGTTTCGCTTCGGGCCGCCCGGCTGGCTGCCCTGGCTCGGACCGCTGCTGGCGGCCGGGATCGGGGCGGCGGTCGGGGAGTACGGCCTCGGCGGCGGCTTCTGGACGGTGCTGGTCGCCGCCCTCGTCGGCGGCTTCCTGCCCATCCTCGGCAACGCCCTGTGGAAGTGGAGTCACCAGCGGAAGGGCTAGGCGGCGGACGTGTCTCGCTGGTCCACCTTGTCGCGCCTTCGTCTCCGATGTCCCCCCGCGATGTCTCGCGTGTCCGTCTCGCATGTCCTGTGGACCGGCTGTGGATGGTCAGTGGAAATCCCGTGACCCGGGCAGCACCCGCACGTCCCGCGGATGCCGCCCCCGGGCCGGCTCGTGCGCCGAGCCGGGCGCCCGGTCGGGGGTGAGGTCGCCCAGCACCTGCGTCCAGTCGACCAGTTCCTCGACCACCAGGTGGCTGACCCCCTCGGCCCGCTGCACCCGCCCTTTCGCCAGCACCATGCGCGCCCCCATGGCGGTCGGCCGGAAGGCCTCGAACACCCGCTCCCACAGCACCAGGTTGGCCACCCCGGTCTCGTCCTCGAGGGTGATGAAACAGACCCCCTTGGCCGTGCCCGGCCGCTGGCGGACCAGCACCACCCCGCCGACCTGCACCCGCCGCCCGTCGGGCAGCCGGCCGTAGGCCTCGGCCGTCACCGCCCCCGCCTGCGTCAGCCGATCGCGCAGGAAGGCCACTGGATGGCCTTTCAGCGACAGGCGGATCGACTGGTAGTCGCCGACCACCTCCTCGGAGGGGGCCAGCTCCGGCAGGGCCTCGGGCGGGCGGCCGTCGGTCTCGACCAGCCCCGCGGCTTCGAACAGCGGCGCCGAGGCCGCCGGCGGCGCGCCCTTCACCGACCACATCCCCTGCCGCCGGCTCAGTTTCAGCGTGCCCAGGGCGTCCGCCTCGGCCAGCCGGTCCAGCGCCGCCGGCGGCAGCTGCGCCCGGATCCGCAGGTCCTCCGCGGCGGCGACGGGACCCGCGGCCCGGGCCGCGACGATCGCCTCGGCCCACGTCTGGCGGAAACCGTCGATCGACCGCAACCCCAGCCGCAGGGCGCGGCGCTTGCGGCCTTCCCGGGGCTCCAGCGCGGCGTCCCAGCCGCTGGCGTTGACGTCCGGATGGCGCACCTCGACGCCGTGCTCGCGCGCGTCCCGCACCAGCTGGGCCGGGGCGTAGAAGCCCATCGGCTGGCTGTTCAGCAGGGCGGCGGCGAAGGCCTCCGGCCAGTGCCGTTTCATCCACGCCGAAACATAGACCAGATGGGCGAACGAACAGGCGTGGCTCTCCGGGAAGCCGTATTCGCCGAACCCCTTGATCTGCTCGAAGCAGCTGCGCGCGAACTCGGGCGGATAGCCGCGGTCGATCATGCGGCCCACGAACATCTCCTCGTACTCGTGGATGGTGCCCATGTGCCGGAAGGTGGCCATGGCCCGGCGCAGGCCGTTGGCCTCCTTCGAACTGAACCGCGCCGCCTCCATGGCGATGCGCATGGCCTGCTCCTGAAACAGGGGCACGCCCAGGGTCTTGTGCAGCACCCGCCGCAGTTCGTCGCGGTCGCCATGTTCGGGAGCCGGATGGGGGAAGTCGACGGCGTAGGCCTGCCCCCGCTGCTCCGCCTCCCGCTTCTCCTTGCGCCGCTGCAGATAGGGATGGACCATGCCGCCCTGGATCGGTCCGGGGCGGACGATCGCCACCTCCACCACCAGGTCGTAGAAGGTGCGCGGCTGCAGTCGCGGCAGCATGGCGATCTGGGCCCGGCTCTCGACCTGGAAGACGCCGATGGAGTCGCCCCGGCACAGCA
>JANJTI010000291.1 GCA_024711185.1 Brevundimonas sp.
CGACGGCGGTCAGGGTCAGGACGCCGGCCCCGGCGCGCACCCGCGCCTCGACCCCGGCCGGGGACGGGGCCCGGGCGAGCACGCGCTCGATGGCGGGTCCGTGCCGCGGGTCGGTCGGAGCCGCGCCTTCGCGCACCGGCAGGTCGAGCCGCAGGTTCAGCGTCTCCGGCACGCACATCTCGTCGCTGCATACGAAGAACAGCGCCTCGACCCTGAGCGGCACGCTCGAGCCCGGACGGGCGTCTCCCGGTATCTCCACCGGAACCGGCAGATAGACGACGCCTTCGTAGCCGTAGTTGGTCAGCCCCTGCAGCCGCTGGCGCTCAGGCAGCGGCCAGACGATCTCTCCCGCCCGCACCCCGGACGGGAGCCGCCAGCTCAGGGTCGTGGCCCCGCCGGAATCGCCGGGATTGCGCCAGTAGGTGTGCCAGCCCGGCTGGATGTCCTGCCGCACCGCGACCACCGCCGTCGACCCCGGCGCGGCCCAGCGGCTCATGGAGACGAGTTCGGCCTCGATCCGCTCGGTGCGCTGGGGGCCGGCCTGGGCCGCGGCCGGAGACGCGGCCGCCACGAACAGCAGCAGGCAGAACAGGCGGATCAGCAGGCGCAACCGGAGCTCCTTCGAGGTCGCGCGGACCTTAGCCGCTCGACACCCCCGGCGTCACCGGCGTCCGCCAGCGGCGCGTCGCCTCACTTCGGTGCGGCCTCGACGAGGACCTCGGTGCGCCGTCGCATCGGCTCGACGGCGCCGGCCGCCGTCACCGCTCCGGACTCCCCCGCCGCGCCGAGCTGGAACGCCGGCGCGGGCCAGCCGGCGGCGGCCAGCGCCTCGGTGACGGCCAGCGCCCGGCGTTCCGACAGGTCGAGATTGGCTTCCGCGTGACCGGTCGGATCAGCCAGGCCGATCACCCGCACCCTTCGGATGTCGCAGCCCTGCAGGCGGGTCGCATGCAGGCCCACCGCCTGCAGGGCGGCCTGGGTCAGCCCGGCCTGGCCTTCGGCGAAGTAGACCTCGAACCTCTGCGGCGCGCACGGAGAGGTCCCGGCCACCAGTTCGTCCCGACCCGCGCCCGGCGTCAGCGCGCACCCCGCCACCGCGATCCCCGCCAGTCCCGCCGCCGCCAGCTTCCACATCGCCTGTCCCTCTCCCACGAAAAGGGGCGGCCCGCCGTCCGGCGAACCGCCCCTGTCTTCATCAGCGTCGGCCTAGTACCGGCGCTGGCCGTTTTCCCAGTAGCACTCGTCCTGGCGGTTATCGTAGCAATAGTAGTACCGGCCCTGGCTGTCGCGATAGCGCTGCTGGTTGGCCCGATCCTGCTGCGAGCCGCGGATCGCGCCCGCGGCCCCGCCGACGACGGCGCCGATGGCCGCGCCCGTGGCGGCGTTGCCGCTGCCGGTGTTGTTGCCGATGATGGCGCCGGCCACGGCGCCGATGCCGGCGCCGATGGCGCCCTGACGCACCGTCTCGTTGGTGCCGCCGTAGTACGGGTCGCTGGCGCAGGCGGTGGCCATCAGCCCGGCGCCCGCAATCGCGATGATCGCCTTTTTCATGTTGGAATCCTTCATCCCGGGTTTCGCCCCGTGGGTGAGAACGCTGGATAAGCGTTGCGGTTCCGCAGCTATGTTAATGGTCAGGCCTGCGCCGGAGCTCGTCCGGGCCCGGCGGAGCGCGATTCCGCCGGGGGCTTGAAGGAAACGGGGGTTTTCAGATGCGCTTTTCCGAACCCGTCCGCATGGCGGACGACGGCGACCACAGCCCGGTCTGGAACCGGCCGAAACGACGCCGCGGCGGCAATCCGCTGGTCAGCATCGTCGTGACCCTGCTGGCCCTGTTCGGCGTGCTCACCGCTGTGCTGGGGATCAAGGAAAAGTCGCTCGCCGACGGCGGCGCCGTCATGGACCGCTGGATCGCGGCCGGCGTCGCCAGGGTGCGCGGAGAGGCGCCCGTGGTCGCGGACCGGGCTGTCGATGCCGCGGGGGCCGCGGCCGGAAAGGCCGGCGACGCGGCCCAGGCGGGAGCCGCTGCGGCCTCCGAGGAATTGAAGAAGTAGCCGCGAGCCGTCTGTTCGCCGGAACATCGCGTCGGGGCGGAACGTTCGGGCCGCATGAGCGAGACAACGGCCACGGTTGCGGAACCCGCAGCGACCCGGGACGAGGCGACCGATGCGTGCGAACTGACCTCGCACGTACGGCTGGCCCGCGTGGTCATGCTCATCAATCCCCTGTCGGGCAGCGTGGGTCCGCACGCGGCCGAGGAGGCGCTCGAAATCCTCTCCCGCTACGCCTGCAAGACGACCGTGGTCTCGCTGGAGCCGGGTGACTTCGAGGCGCAGATCCAGGCCGCCTTCGACGAGCGCCCCGACGCCCTGTTCGTGCTGGCCGGGGACGGCACCGCCGGAACCATCGCCTCGCGCGCCGGGCCTGACGGCCCGCTGATCGCACCCCTGCCCGGCGGCACGATGAACATGCTGCCCAAGGCGCTTTACGGCTCCAGCGACTGGAAAACGGCGCTGAAGGTGTCCCTGGAGGAGGGGATGTCCCACGACATCGCCGGCGGCGAGGTCGAGGACGGCGATGTGCGCCGCGCCTTCTTCTGCGCCGCGGTCTTCGGCGCTCCGGCCCTGTGGGCCCCCGCCCGGGAGGCCATCCGCCTGCGCCGGCTGCGACTGGCCTGGCTCTACGCCCGGCGGGCGCTGAAGCGCGCCTTCACCGGCCGGCTGCGCTACATGCTCGACAATCAGCCCGAACGCCGGGCCGAAGCCCTGGTGCTGATCGGTCCGATGATCTCCAAGGCCATCGACGAGGACGCGGGCCTCGAGGCGGCGGCGATGAACCCGAAGGACGCCGGAGACGCCTTCCGGCTGGCGGCTCACGCGCTCTTCGACGACTGGCGGCTGGACCCGGCCGTAACCACCCGCCCGGCCCGGCGGGTCCGGCTGCGCGCCCGTTCCCGCATCCCGGCGGTGATCGACGGCGAGCCCCTGCTGCTGCACCACGAGGCGTCGGTCCGCTTCCTGCCCAAGGCGTTCCGGGCCCTGGCTCCGGTGCCCGCCGCCGCAGAGGACAGCGTCTAGTGGGGCGTATCCTTCAGTTCTCCGACGTACACTTCGGCCGCGAGCACGCCCATGCCTGCGCCGCCGCCCTCGATTACGCCCACGCCACGCCCTCGGACCTGATCCTGATCACCGGCGACGTCACCCAGAAGGGCCTGCCGGACGAGTTCGCCGCAGCGGGGGACTGGATCGGCCGGATGCCGGAGCCGACGTTCGTAATCGTAGGCAATCACGACGTTCCCTATTTCAGCCTTTTCGCTCGCCTTTTCGCGCCATGGCGCGCCTTCGAGAAGGCGATCGGCCACCCCGCGCACGACCATCAGTTCCTCAGCGAAAAGGTCATGGTCCGCGGTGTGGTCACCGCCCGCGGCTGGCAGGCGCGACTGAACTGGTCCAAGGGAGTCATCGATCTCGACCAGACCCGCAAGGCGGCGGCCGCCCTGCGCCAGGCCCCGGCCGGCGCGCTGCGGGTTCTGGCCTGCCACCACCCGCTGGTGGAGATGATCGGCACGCCCATGACCGGCGACGTGATCCGCGGCGAGGCCGCCGCCCTGATCTTCGCCGAGGCCGGGGTGGACCTGATCGCGACCGGCCACGTGCATGTCCCCTTCGCCCTGCCCATCCGGCTCGGCGACCACTGCTCCTACGCCGTCGGCTGCGGGACGCTGTCGGACCGCGAGCGCGGCGCGCCGCCGAGCTTCAACTGCATCGAGTGGGACGCCCGCGAGATCGTTGTCACCGCCATCGCGTGGAACGGCCAGAGCTTCGAGCCGGCCCAGACCTGGCGGCTCCCGCGACGCCAGGACACCCGCCGCCGCGTCACCGCGCCGGACCCGTCGACGCCCGGTCCACTGGAACAGACCGTCAGCGCGTCGTGAAAAAGGGCCGCGGTCGGAAAGACCGCGGCCCCTTTCAGGTCCAGCATCCGGCGTCAGATTCGTCGCCCTCGTCCGGTGACGAAGTGCACGACCAGCAGGATAAGGAAGATGACGAACAGCACATAGGCGATGTTCATCGACAGGCCCGCCACGCCGCCTGCGCCCAGGGCGCCGGCGACAAGAGCAAGCACCAGAAAGATCAGGGCCCAGCGAAGCATAGGCGTTTCTCCCGGAGCGGTTTATGCAGTTCAGGGGCGGCAGAACTGAACCGCACCTGTCTGTTGAACGTCCGGGAGCGGACGCCGTTCCGGTCAGCGGCGGCGACGACTGTGCGTTTTCTCGGTGAAGGCCGCCGCCCCGATGCTGGCCAGCGCCGGGTGGCGCAGAAAGATCCAGCCGCCGGCGAGCGCCGCCACCGTCCCGAGGATCGGCCGCTCGCGGAACAGCATGAAGGCGCGCTGGCCCAGCCCGAGCGGCTCTTCCTCGAGCTCCTCCTCCTCGGCCGCGTCGCGACGCAGGAAGATCATCGCCACCGCCATGGCGGCGAGCGCGAAGAGCAGGAAGGTGATCGCCGCCGCGGCCAGCGGCGGAACCACCAGACACAGGGCATAGAAGATCGTCGCCCCGAAGGCGATCACCGCCACCAGCGCCGCGCCGGCGGCCACCGCGGCGGCCACCGCCTTGCGCACGACGGTCCGGGCCAGCCCCCCGCCGATCATCAGCGGCGACGACCGGCCAGCAGCATGCCGAGCACCACCCCGACGCCGAGGGCGATGGCGGTCGACTGGATCGGCCGCTCCTGCACCCGCTCGGTGAGGTAGCGCTGCGCCTCGTCGAGACGCTCCTGGGCGTCGTCGTAATACTCGCGCCCGCGCACCCGCGCCGTGTCGTAATAGCCCCGGGCACGTTCGCGCAGAACCTCGCTCTGCTCCCGCAACCGGGCCTCGGCCTCGGCCGCCCGGGCGCGGAGCCGCATTTCGGTTTCCGACGCCTTCTCCTTCAGGTTCGCCTTCTCCTCGGCGCCGAGCGCCTTCAGGTCGTCCTTCAAGGTGTCGATATCCTTCTTCACGGCCGCCCGTGCCGCCTTGGTCGTCGCCATGATGCGCGCTCCGTTCGTCAAGCTTGACGGTTAGATAGAGAACCCTGAGCCGGAACGCCACTGCGGCGTCGCGGTTCCCGCAACGCAGCATCGCGCCCCCGGCTGGCGGAACCGACCCGTCGGGCCTAGACAACCGTCATGTCCGACTGGTTGTTCCCCCCCGCGCCGACCGCCTCCCTGCCGATCGCCGGGAGCCCGCTGCGCTTCCCGGTCCGCCGCATCCTGTGCGTCGGCCAGAACTATGCCGCCCACGCCCGCGAGATGGGCCACGAGCGCGCCGAGCCCTTCTTCTTCTCCAAGCCCGCGGACGCCCTGGCGGCCGACGGCGCGGACCCGGTCTATCCCCCCGCCACGGCCGACCTGCACCACGAGGTCGAGCTGGTCTGCGCCGTCGGCGCCGATGGTCAGATCGCCGGCTGGGCCGTCGGCTGCGACCTGACCCGTCGCGACCTGCAGGCCGCGGCCAAGGCGAAGGGGCGGCCGTGGGACGCGGCCAAGGGCTTCGACCAGTCCGCGCCTTGCGGCGCGCTGCAGCTCGGCCCTCTTCCTGACGCCGACGCCCCGATCGAGCTGCGCGTGGACGGCGAACTGCGCCAGTCGGGTCGTCTCGGCGACATGGTCTGGGCCCCGCACGAGATCCTGGCCAAGGCCCGGGAGCTCTGGGACGTCCGCGCCGGGGATCTCGTCTTCACAGGCACGCCGGAAGGCGTCGGGCCGCTCCAGCCCGGCGCCCGCGTCGACTGCGCCATCGGCGGCCTGCCGCCCCTGTCCTTCACGGTGAGGCCGCGATGATCCTGCACGGCTACTGGCGCTCCGGCACCTCGTATCGCACCCGCATCGCGCTCGAACTGAAAGGCCTCGCCTACGAGCAGCGTGGCGTGGACCTGAGGCAGGGCGGGCAGCGCTCCGACGCCTATCTGGCCCTCAATCCGCAGGGTCTGGTGCCGGCGCTGGAGGTCGACGGCGCCGTCCTCACCCAGAGCCCGGCCATCCTCGAATGGCTCGAGGAGGCCCATCCGGCCCCGCCGCTGCTGCCCGCGGCCGCCGTCGATCGCGCGACCGTCCGCGCCATGGCCGCCCTGATCGGCTGCGACATCCATCCCCTCAACAACCTGCGCGTCGGCAAGGCGCTGCGCGACAGCTTCGGCGCCGACCAGGCCGCGGTCGACGCCTGGGCCGCGCGCTGGATCGTCCCCGGCTTCGCGGCGCTGGAGGCGCAGGTCGCCCGCCACGGGGACGGCTGGTGCTTCGGCGCGGCCCCCACCCTGGCCGACTGCTACCTGATCCCGCAGATCTATTCCGCGCGTCGCTTCGACGTTCCGCTCGACGCCTTTCCCCGCCTGCTGGCCATAGAGGCCGCCGCCGCCGTCCATCCGGCCTTCGTGGCGGCGCACCCGGACAACCAGCCCGACGCGGACTGAGACTCAGGCCAGGAACCGGTCCACCGCGGCGTGGAAGCGGGCGGGCTGGTCGATCATGACCATGTGCTCGGCGCCCTGGATCGGCTCGAACACAGCCGGGCGCCGCAGGCGCGCGTAGGCGGCGCGGAACAGGGCGTCGGCCCGGCTGCGGGGCGAGTTCCGATCGGCGCTCCAGCCGTAGGCGACAGTCACGGGCGCGGCGATCTCGGGCAGACGGCGACGCAGGTCGACGGTCATCACCTCGTACAGCGCCTGGGCCAGAACGGCGCGGTCGCCCCCTTGCCAGCCGACGGCTCCGAAGAGGGCGTCCGAGGCCCCGCCCAGATCGAGACCCATGCCGCGACCACCGGCGCGCAACGCCTCCTCGCCGAGGAAATGCACCGCCTGGTAGGCGACCCTCGCGATCGGCTCCACGTCGCCGAGGGTGGCCTGCGGGCTGATCAGGGCGGGAAAGAAGGGGGAGGAGTCGACGGTCATCACCCGCGACACGCGGGCCGGCGCGTCGGCTGCGACGCGCAGCGCCAGCTGGCCGCCCATCGAGTGGCCGATGAGGGCGGGACGGTCGAGGTCCGCTTCAGCGATGTAACGGCGGATCTCCGCGGCCACGGCGGCCATCACCGCGCCCCGGGCGTTGGCCTGCGGAGCGAGGTCGCCGAAGCCGCGCACGGAGACAAGGTGCAGCCGACGCTGGCCCGCCAGCCGGTCGGCCGTCCGGCTCCACACCGCGGCGGTTGAGGCGAGGCCCGGGATCAGGATCAGATCGGGACCGCGTCCCCGTGTCTGGACCGCGACGCGCTGCGAGGCGAAGGCCGACTGTCCCCAGGCCGGGGACGACGCCAGCGCCGCGCCCGCGAGCGCCCCCGCCAGAAACCCTCGTCTGCTCTCGACCATGTCGCCTCCGGCCTCTTCGGCCACAGGCTGGACAGGGATTACGGCATGAGAATGGACGGCGCCGTGCGGATCAGGCCTGGGCGGGCCTCAGGCCGGCGTTCATGGTCGCCTGCTGGGCCTTGCGCTCGCCGCCGGCGGCGATGATCCGGTCGATGCGGGCCTTCTCCGCGCGGAAGGCGGCCAGTTCCGCGCCCGCCAGAACGGTGCCCTCCTCGGTGCGGACGCCCGCCGGATTGATGCGCTGGCCGCCGCGCCAGATTTCGTAGTGCAGGTGCGGGCCGGTCGAGGCGCCGGTCGAGCCGACGTAGGCGACCACCTGCCCCTGGCGCACGCGCTGCCCGGCGCGGACGCCCGAAGCGTAGCGCGACAGGTGGCCGTAGCCGCTCTCCAGCCCGTTCGAGTGACGGATGCGCAGCCAGTTGCCGTAGCCGCCCCAGCGGCGGGCCTCGACCACGACCCCGTCGGCCGGAGCCACCACCGGCGTGCCCATGCCGGCGGCGAAATCGATGCCCTGGTGCATCTTGCGGTAGCCGGCGATCGGATGCCGCCGGAAGCCGAACGAGGACGACACCCGGAAACCGCGCTCCAGCGGGGTGCGCATGAAGGCCGAACGGGTGTTCTTCCCGGTGGCGTCGAAATACTCGACCTTGTCGGAGCCGGGACGCTGGAAGCGGTAGAAGGCGACGCCCTTCAGTTCGGCGTACAGAAGATCGCCGGTGTCGATGGTGCGGCCGCTCTCGGTGACGGTGCGGTCGAAGACGTAGCGGAACTCGTCGCTGGCGCGGACGTCCCGCTCCAGGTCGAACTTGTGCGAGAACAGACGGGCCGCCGCGCGGGCGATCGCCGCCGGGGTCCCCTCGCGCCGGGCGGTGCGGGTCAGCGAACCCTCGACCTTCCCGCCAAGGACCACCGTCTCGTGGGTGACCTTTTCCTCGAGCGCGCGCAGGCGAAGGGCGCCGTCGAAGCTCCGCGAAACCGTCAGCTGGCTGGCCGGCCCGGTCCGCATGGTCAGTCCGATCAGGCGCGCGTCTCCGCGGCCGCCGCGAGGCTTGGCAATGGCCGTTTCGAAACGCTGGCCGGCCGGGATCGAAGTCACGTCCATGGCGTTGGAGAGGGTGGCGGCGACGGCCGAGGCCTCTTCCGGCGCGATGCCGGTTCGCCGCACGGCCTGTTCGAAGGTTTCGCCGCGACGAATCTCGACGGGA
>JANJTI010000365.1 GCA_024711185.1 Brevundimonas sp.
AAGTGGCCCTGTTCGACCTCAACGAGGAGGCCGGCGAACGCATCGCGGCCGAAATCGGCGGCGTCTTCTGCAAGGTCGACGTCACCGACGACGCCTCGGTGGCCGCCGGCTTCGACAAGGCCCGCGCCGCCCACGGCCAGGAACGCCTGACCGTCAACTGCGCCGGTATCGCCACCGGCCAGAAGACCGTCTCGCGCAAGAAGGACACCGGCGAGATTCGCGCCCATGACATGGCCCAGTTCGAGCGCACCGTGCGGGTCAACCTGTTCGGCACCTTCCGCGTGCTGTCGCAGTCGGCCGCCGGCATGGTGACTCTGGACCGGATGGAGGACGGCGAGCGGGGCCTGATCGTCAATACCGCGAGCGTGGCGGCCCAGGATGGCCAGATCGGGCAGGCCGCCTACTCGGCCTCCAAGGGCGGCGTCTACGCCATGACCCTGCCTGTCGCCCGCGATCTCGCCCAGGAAGGCGTGCGCTGCAACACCATCCTGCCCGGCATCATGTGGACGCCGATGATGGCGGGCATGGACCAGAAGATCCAGGACGCCCTGGCCGCCATGATTCCCTTCCCCAGCCGGCTCGGCACGCCGGCGGACTACGCTTCGCTGGTGCTCGAGCTGGCCCGCAACGTCTACATCAACGGCGAATGCATCCGGCTCGATGGCGCAATTCGCCTCGCGCCTCGCTGAGGCGCGAGGGGGCGCTGTCGCTCGGCTCGCGGAGCCTCGCTGCCTGAGCGCAGAATTGTGCGCCTGGGGGCTTGCGAGGGCCCGCCGCCGTCCGGTATAGGCCCGCCCTCGACTGAAGCGCGGGCGTAGCTCAGGGGTAGAGCATCACCTTGCCAAGGTGAGGGTCGGGCGTTCGAATCGCCTCGCCCGCTCCAGTCGGAACCGCAAAGAGCCCGGTCTTCGGACCGGGCTTTCCTGTTTTCGGCGCCAGCGCCGCCCGAGGCCTCGCCCGGCGACGCCGACTCTCGCCCCGGCGACCGCCCAAGCTTGGCCGTTGCCGCCTCGCCACACCCGAGGGCGGTGATACAACCCTCCATACAATCTGTGGGTTGACGACCCGGCCCTGAGTGGGCAGGTAG
This sequence comes from Brevundimonas sp., assembly GCA_024711185.1. Classification (GTDB taxonomy): domain Bacteria; phylum Pseudomonadota; class Alphaproteobacteria; order Caulobacterales; family Caulobacteraceae; genus Brevundimonas. Next base: position 1,088 of record JANJTI010000365.1, read on the forward strand.
AGCCTGCCCTGATCGAGGGCTATTGGAGACCTGCAATGAAGAAGACCATTGTGGCCGCCGCGATCGGGCTTTCGCTCCTCGGCGGTCAGGCCATCGCGCAAGGCGCGGCCACCGCTCGCGTCGCCGACCGCGTCGGCGCTCCGGCCGGTGAAACCAGCGAACTGATGGGCGCCCCCGCGGGCCTCATCTTCATCGCGGCCGCCATCGGCGGTTTCATGCTCATCAAGGAAATCGCCGACGACAGCGACAGCGATTGATCGGCTGAATTCTGTTGAAGGGCCCGGTCGTCCAGCGGACGACCGGGCCTTTTTTCATGCGCGAGGGGCAGCGTCAGATCCGCTTGAGCCGTTGCGCGTGACCGCCGACCATGGCCAGGCCGAGCGCATCCGGCAGGTGCTTGCCCAGACCGGCCAGCACATTGTTCATCAGCCCCGGGACGACCTTCGGTCGATTGGCCTCGCAGGCGCGATAGCCGACCTCCGCCACCTGGCTCGCGGTCTGCCACATCCAGGCGGGATAGGCGGACGAGACCTCGGCCCGGGTCCCGTTGACGTCGTGAAACTCGGTCAGGGTATAGCCCGGGCACAGGGCGGTGACGTGAACGCCGGTCCCCCGCAGCTCCAGATGAAGACCTTGGGAAGCCTTGATCAGGAAGCTCTTGATCGGCCCGTACAGGGTGTCGCCGCCCGTGGCCGGCATCTCGCCCGCCAGCGAGGCGACGTTGAGGATGCGGCCGAAGCCGCGCTCGACCATGCCCGGCGCGGCCATTCGGGCCAGTTCGACCGGCGCGGCCAGCATGACCCGCAGCATGGCGGCGTGATCGGCCGGATCGGTCTGCAGGAACCCCGAGGTCCGGCTGAAGCCCGCGTTGTTGACGAGGCCGTCGACCCGCAGCCCGCGCGCCGCGACATCCTCGAACAGCCGCCCGGGCGCGGCGGGCTCGGTCAGATCGGCAAGCAGCACCGTGGCGCGGGCGCCCGCCGCGGCGAGTTCCGTGGCCAGCGTCTCCAGGGGAGCGCGGCGCCGGGCGGTGAGGACCACGTCCCAGCCTTTCGCCGCATAGGTTCGGGCCAGCGCCGCCCCGATGCCGGCGGAGGCGCCGGTGACCAGAACGGTGCGCCGGTCTCCCCCCTTCACCCGCGAACGCTCAGGCGGCGACAGGGCAGGACGAGTGGGGCGCGAAGCCGGCCAGCGACGGCGGGTTCTCGGCCAGCAGGTCGGCGATCGTGATCTTCGCGAGCGCCGCCGACGCCGCCTGGTCGGCCGCGGTCAGGGCCTTGGCCACCTGGCGCGGGATGTGCTCGCTGACCGGGCAGCCCTTCGCTCCGGCCGGCGGCGATCCCAGATGGGCGCAGCCGTTCACCGCCTTCAGCACCTGATCGAGGGTGATCTGCTCGGGGCGCCGCAGCAGCCAGGCCCCGCCCGCCGCGCCGGGGCGGGTGGCGATCAGCCCGGCCCGCGCCAGCATGGCGGTCACGCGCCGCACGACCACCGGATTGGTCGGCACCGAGGCCGCCAGCACCGCGCTCGCGGCGGCGTCGGCCGGCGAATAGGCGCCCTTGTGGGCCAGATAGGCCAGGGCGTGGGCGGCGACGGGGAAGCGTTGGCTGTCGGACATGGCGGTTCCGTTCGAAGATAAGCACGGTCGGCCGGTTTCACAAACCGCCACAGCCTTCGCACATGCAGCGCGATTGAACCGGAGGGGGAAAGGGCCTAAAGGCTCGCCGCCTGTTTGATGGGGACCGCGGCTGGTGCGGAGACCCCGGAGGAAGTTCATGGCCGGGACCCATCCCGAAACGGCGGACGCCGCGTCCGCCGCCGCCAGCAGCAGCCCCGACACCGCCGATCCCGCCCGCTCCGGGCCGCCGCACGCCGGCGGCCACGGCCCCGGCGGCGCCGGCAAGGTGGGCCTGATCGTGGGCGCCATCGGCGTGGTCTTCGGCGACATCGGCACGAGTCCGCTCTACGCCATGCGCGAGGCGCTGGCCCATTCCCGCAGCGGCGGGCAGGCGGAGCTGGCCGTGCTGGGCGTGGTCTCGCTGGTGTTCTGGGCGCTGATCCTGGTGGTGACGCTCAAGTACGTCGTCTTCCTCATGCGGGCGGACAACAAGGGCGAGGGCGGCACCCTGGCGCTGATGGCGCTCGCCCAGCACGCCATGGGCCGACGGTCCGCCCTGGTCTTTCTGCTTGGCGTGTGCGGCGCGGCCCTGTTCTACGGCGACGGCGTCATCACCCCGGCCGTTTCCGTCGTTTCCGCCGTCGAAGGCCTGCGCGACGCCCCCGGGGTGGGCCATGCGCTCAGTCCCTTCGTGCTCCCTATCGCCGTCGGGATTCTCGTGGCCCTGTTCATGATCCAGTCGCGCGGCACCGCCAGCGTGGCGCGCTACTTCGGTCCCCTGACCGCCGTCTGGTTCCTGATCCTCGCTCTCCTGGGGGTCTGGCACATCTTCGACGATCCCTCGATCCTGCGCGCCCTGTCGCCCCACTACGGCGTGCTGTTCCTGCTCGACAACGGCTTCCTCGGCTTCGTCATCCTGGGCAGCGTCTTCCTCGCGGTCACGGGCGCCGAGGCGCTCTATGCGGACATGGGCCATTTCGGAAAGGCGCCCATCCGCGCCGGCTGGCTGGCCTTCGTCCTGCCCTGCCTGACCCTGAACTATCTCGGACAGGGAGCCTTCGTGCTGGCCGAGCGGGGGGCGGCGGAGAACCCGTTCTGGATGATGGTTCCGGAGTTCGCCTACTGGCCAGTCCTGCTGATGGCGACGATCGCCACCGTCATCGCCTCCCAGGCCGTCATCACCGGCGCCTTCTCCGTGACGCAGCAGGCGGTCCAGCTCGGCCTGCTCCCCCGGATCCAGATCCTCAACACGTCCGAGAGCCAGGCGGGCCAGATCTATGTGCCGTCGGTGAACCTGATGCTGATGGTCGGGGTGCTGGCGCTGGTCGTGACCTTCCAGACCTCGTCCGCCCTGGCGGCGGCCTACGGCATCGCCGTCACCGGCTCGATGTTCGTCGACAGCCTTCTGGCTTGGTTCATCGTCCGCAAGCTCTGGAAATGGAGCGTCCCGATCTCGCTGGCGGTGATCAGCCCGCTGCTGGCGCTCGATCTCGTCTTCCTGACCTCGAACCTGCTGAAGATCCCGCAGGGGGCGTGGTTCCCGCTCGTGCTCGGCGCCGCCCTGCTGATGATCATGTGGACCTGGGTGCGCGGCACGCGGATCCTCACCGACAAGACGCGCAAGGACAGCCTGCCGCTGACCGATCTGGTCGAGATGCTGCGCGCGCGGCCGCCGCACCGCGCGCCGGGGACGGCCATCTTCCTGACCTCGGATCCCGACATCGCGCCAGTGGCGCTGATGCACAACCTCAAGCACAACAAGGTGCTGCACGAGAAGAACGTGATCCTGACGGTTCGCACCACCGACCGGCCGCGCGTCGATCCCGCCAAACGGGTCACGATCGAGCCGATCTCGGAGGACTTCAAGAAGCTGACCCTGTCGTACGGCTTCATGGAGCAACCGAACGTGCCCAAGGCGCTGGGGCTGTGCCGCAAGCAGGGGCTGAAGTTCGACATCATGTCGACCAGCTTCTTCCTCGGGCGACGCTCGGTGGTGCCCTCGGCCGCCGCCGGCATGCCGCTGTGGCAGGACCGGATCTTCATCTTCCTGATGCGCAACGCCGCCAACCCGACCGACTTCTTCCGCATCCCGCCCGGCCGTGTCGTGGAGCTCGGCACCCAGGTGTCGGTCTGATGGCGGAGAACAGGGGTCGCAGGCCCGGGACGGAGGGGCGCAACTCCGCCGCCCGCGGACGGCGCGTCGCCGAACAGGCGCGGGGGCCCCGCCCGCCGCGCCCGGACGCGCCCCGCGACGAGGCCGCCGATATCGGCGTCGAGGCGCGGCAGGCCGCCGGCGTGCTGCTCAACGCGGCGCTCGAAGGCCGCGGCGGGCTCGACGCGGCCCTGTCCTTCCGCGAGGTCGCCGGCCTGCCGGCCCCGGACCGCGCCTTCGCCCGGGCCGTCGCCATGGCCGCCCTGCGTCGCCTCGGCGAGATCGACCAGATCCTCGACCGCCGCCTGCAGAAGGCCCCGCCGGCCGCGGTTCGGACCATCCTGCGCATCGCCCTGGCGCAGACCCTCGTGCTGGAGACCCCGGCCTTTGCGGCGGTGTCGACGGCGGTCAAGCTGGCCGAACGCGACCCGAAGACCCGACCTTACAAGAACCTCGTCAACGCCGTGCTGCGCGGCGTCGGCCGCGACGGTCCCGGCCTGACCACCGCCGAGTCCAACCTGCCCGACTGGATCGCCGCCCGCTGGCGCGCCACGTACGGCGAGGCCGCGCTGGCCGGACTCGCGCTGGCGGCGCGAGAGGAGCCCCCGACCGACCTGAGCGTCAGGCCGGGCGTGGACCCGGCCGCCGTGGCCGACGCCGTCGACGGCGAGGTTCTGCCCGGCGGCGCGGTGCGGACCGGGCGGCGCGGCGACATCTCGACCTGGCCCGGCTTCGAGGACGGGAGCTGGTGGGTGCAGGACGCCGCCGCGGCCGTTCCGGTGCGTTTGCTGGAACCGCGTCCCGACGAGACGGTGGCCGACTTCTGCGCCGCGCCCGGCGGCAAGACCCTGCAACTCGCCGCGGCCGGCGCTTCGGTCGTGGCGCTGGACCGCTCCGACAAGCGCCTGAACCGGCTGCGCCAGAACCTGCAGCGCACCGGGCTGGAGGCGGAGATCGTGGTGACGCCCGCCGAAGACTGGGATGATCCGCGCGCCTTCGACGCCGTGCTGCTCGACGCCCCGTGCACCGCCACCGGCACCTTCCGGCGCAATCCCGAGGTGCTGCGCGCCACCCGCCCCGCCGACGTCGCCAAGCTGGCCGACGTGCAGCACCGCCTCCTCGACGCCGCCGCCGAACGGGTGAAGCCCGGGGGGCGGCTGGTCTATTGCGTCTGCTCGCTGGAGCGCGAGGAGGGCGAGACCCAGATCATCGCCTTCCTGCGCCGCAACCCGGCCTTCCGCACCGCCCCGGCCGATCCGGCCGCGCTGGGCGCGCCCGTCGAGGCGCTGACGTCCGAGGGGTGGCTGCGCATCCTGCCCTCGATGTGGGCGGAGAAGGGCGGGCTGGACGGCTTCTTCGTCGCGCGGCTCGACCGGGTCGCCTAGGCCAGAACCGTGTAGGTCATCCGCGCGCGGACGCGGAAACCGAGACTCTCGTAGAAGGCGACCGTCGCCGTGTGTTCGGCGTAGGCGTGCAGAAAGGCCTGTTCTCCGCGCGCCAGGATGCGCGAGACCACCAGTCGGCTCAGCGTCCCCGCCAGCCCCTGTCCCCGGAAATCGGGATGGGTGCAGACGCCGCTCAGCTCGCTGAAGCCGTCGACCTTCATCCGCTCTCCGGCCATGGCGACCAGCCGCCCCTCCCGGCGCACGCCGATGAATCCGCCCAGCCTGAGGGTTCCGCGCCGGAACGGGCCGGGCCGGGTCAGGGTCGCCAGAGCCAGCATCTCGTCCGCGTCGGCTTCGGTCAGCGTCCGGACCTCGGGGATGTCGCCGCCGGCGGTCAGGGCGTCGGCGGTCATCTGCACGCAGGGCGCGCGCGAGACGACCGGGAAGTCCGGCAGGACGCTCGCGATCGGCTCGCCCTCCGGCTCGACCAGACCCGCGCCGGGATAGCGGCGCGCCAGATCGGTCAGGGCCGCGCGGCTGCCCGCCGATCCATCGGCGGCGGCGAGAAAGACCCCGACGTCCGGATCGAGTCGCAGGGCGGCGTCGCCCTCGAGGTCGCTGCGGATGGCGAGGGGGGCCAGTCGCCCGGTCAGGGCGCTCCACACCGGTCGGTCGAGGGGATGGGCCGGGATCATCATCCCTTACCTAGGTGAAGCGCGACCGTTGGCCAGCCCTGTGCGAAAGCGGCGTCCGGAATCCGCTCAGGCGCGCCAGAATCCGACGATCTTCTTTACCTCATCCACCACCGGATCGGCGATGGCGGCGGCGCGTTCGGCCCCGTCCTTCAGCACCCGGTCGACCTCGGCCGGATCGGCCATCAGGCGGCGCATCTCGGCCGAGACCGGGGCGAGCGACGACACCGCCAGCTCCGCCAGCGCCGGCTTGAACTGGCCGAAACCCTGGCCGGCGAACTGCGCCAGCACCTGCTCCCGGCTGAGGTCGGCGAGGGCGGCGTAGATGGTCACCAGATTCTTCGCCTCGGCGCGATTCTCGAGCCCGTCGAGCGTCTCGGGCAGAACCTCCGGGTCGGTCCGCGCCTTGCGGATCTTGGCGACGATGGCGTCGGCGTCGTCGGTCAGGTTGATGCGCGACTGGTCCGAGGG
>JANJTI010000002.1 GCA_024711185.1 Brevundimonas sp.
GTGCTCGGACTGGAAGACGATCGAGGCCTTCGCCGCCATTCTGAACCGGGCCGGCTACGCCAGCCCGATCCGCACCCCACGCGGCCGCGACATCCTGGCCGCCTGCGGCCAGCTGAAGTCGGAAAGCGAGAAGGTCCGGGCCTCGGCCCTGCGCAAGGCCGAGCAGGCGGCGGCCTGAGCCGTCACACAGGGACACCAATCTTGACCGGGTGTGGCGCCGCGGCGCTTGCGGAATGCGGCGGAAAGCGGGCAATCCGTAGGTGATTGCACCCGCACGGACTCCCATGGACTCCTCGTCCCTCTCTCCCCTGCTCGAAAGCGCCGAGGTTCAGGCCTTCGCCACCGGCTTCCCGACCACCCTGGCCCATCTGGGCGTCACCCTCGCCCTCATGCTGGCCGGCGCGGTGATCTACGCGCTGCTGACGCCGTGGAAGGAGATCGCCCTGATCCGCGAGGGCAACGCCGCCGCCGCCGTCGCCTTTGCCGGCGTGCTGGTCGGCCTCGCCATTCCGCTGGCGGTCAGCCTCAGCGTCTCGACCTCGCTGAAGGACATCGTGCTTTGGGGCGTGGCCACGGTGGTCCTGCAGCTGCTCGCCTTCCGCATCGTCGACGTGATGCTGACGGGTCTGCCCCAGCGCATCCGCGAGGGCGAGGTCGCCGCCGCCGTCCTGCTGGTCGGCGCCAAGCTGGCTACGGCCCTGATCCTCGCAGCGGCTCTCACAGGCTGAGTCCATGGCCGGCCGCGTTCCCGACTGGCTGGTCTACACGGCGGTGCTCGGCGTCCTTCTCGTCGCGTCGCTCAATCGCCGTGAGAACGCCAACGCCCCGCCGGCCCCGCCGCCGCCCGACGAGACCGAGGGAGCGCTGCTCGGGCCGGTGACGCCCTTCGACCCCTCCGTGACGGTGCACGCCCCGGACATCCCCTTCCAGCCGAGTTCCGGCACGGCCTTCTCGATCGCCGACGAGGGCCTGTGGGTCACCGCTCGCCACGTGGTCGAGGGGTGCCGCCAGCCGGCGATCAAGGTCGGTGGCGGCCGGGCCGTGGCGGCCGACGTGCGGCTGGCGCCGCGCGCCGACGTCGCCGTCCTGCACACCCGCGGCGGCCCCCCCGCCATCCCCGTGGCCAGCATGGACGGTCTGCGTGAGAACCAGCGCGGCTTCCACCCCGGCTATCCGCAGGCTCGCGCCGGCGAGGTGGCCTCGCGGCTGCTCGGCCGCGAAACGCTGAAGGTGCGCGGCCGCGGTCAGCGCGACGAGCCGGTGCTGGCCTGGGCCGAGGTCGGCCGCACCGATGGCCTCGGCGGCACCCTGGCGGGTCTGTCGGGCGCGCCCGTGCTGGACCGGCAGGGGCGAGCCGTCGGCGTGACCATCGCCGAGAGCCCGCGTCGCGGCCGCATCTACACCACCGCGCCGGACACCTTCGGCCCCGCGGTGAGGGGGCTGCAGCGGGCCGACGAGCCCCTGACCGGCCGCGCCGTCACCATCGACAACTACGGCCTGGTCGCCGACGAACTGCGCCGCGAGCTCCGCGTGGCGCAGGTCGTCTGCCTGTCGGCCTGACCCCTAGCGCAGCGCCGCCGTATCGAGGTCAAGCTCCGACAGCGGGATGACCTCTACGTTCGGATATTTCGCCCGCAGTCCCTCGAGGAACACCGAGGCGTCGCCGACGATCACCAGGCTGGCGCGGTCGGCCGGCAGGTGTTCGGCGAAGGCCGCCTGAACCTGCGCCGGCGTCACCGCCCGCACCCGGTCGGCGTAGACCGCCAGCTCGCTCATCGGCAGGTCATAGAGCGCCAGTTCGGCGACCAGACCGCCCAGACCGTCGACCGTCTCCAGCGAGCGGCCAAAGCCCCCGATCAGGGTCGCCCGGCGCGGAGCCAGCTCGGCCTGCGTCGGCTCGCTCGCACCCATCCGCGCGATCTCGGCGAGGATCAGGTCGGCGACCTCGACGGCCGTCTCGTTCTTGGTCTGTGTGGAGGCGGTGAAGGCCCCCTCGTCCTCGCGCACGCCGAGGCCGGCCCGGGCGCCGTAGCTGAGCCCGCGGTTGATGCGGATCTCCTGGTTCAGACGTGAGGAGAAGCCGCCGCCGAGCAGGGTGTTGCCCACGGCCAGGGGGAAGAAGTCGGCATCGGTGCGGCCAATGCTGCGCATGGCGGCGACCACCGCCGCCTGGCCCGCGCCCGGCTGGTCGATCACCACCACCCGCGGCGGCAGGGCGGGCCCCGCCTTGTCCGCCGGCGCGGGCGGAGCCCCGGCCGGGTCGCGCCAGTCGCCGAACGCCTGTTGGGCCAGCGCCCGCGCCCCGGCCTCGTCGATGTCGCCCGAGAACACCAGCGTCGCCTGCGAGGGCCGGTAAAGCGCCGCGTGGAAGGCCGCCACGTCGTCGCGGGTGATCGCCGGCACGCTGTCCAGCGTCCCGCCGCCCGGCGCGGCGTAGGGCGCGTCCCCATAGACCACCCGACCGACCGACTGGCTGGCCACCGAGCCCGGCTGGCTCAGCGCCACCCGCAGCCCGTCCAGGGTCTGCGACTGCTGCCGCTCCAGCTCTTCGGCGGCGAAGGTCGGGGCGCGCACCAGGTCGGCCATCAGCGCCACGGTCTGCCCGAACACGTCCTTCGGCGCGTTGGCGTAGACATTGGTGAAGTCCGGGCCGGAGCCGGCGCCCACGGTCGCGCCCAGCTGTTCGAGCGCGGTGGCGATCTCCGGAGCCGAGCGGCCGGCGGCGCCCTGGGTCAGCAGGGCCGCGGTCATCGCCGCCACGCCCGGCTTGCCCGCCGGGTCGTGGGCCGAGCCGGCGTCGAAGTTCAGTCGCGCCGAGACCAGCGGCAGTCCCTCGGTCGGCGCGACCAGCACCCGCATGCCGTTGGCGAGGCGGAAGTCGGCGATGCTCGGGGTGGCCGGCGACACCTCCGGCCCCGCCTCGGGCA
>JANJTI010000033.1 GCA_024711185.1 Brevundimonas sp.
AGCTGTCGATGGCGCGGTGCTCCATGGCCAGCACCTCCTCCTCCAGCGCCTCGCCGAGCGGCAGGTAGCCGTCGACGATGAAGTCGAGGATGGCGTGCAGCACATAGTCGACCCCCTGGGCCAGCAACGCCGGAGAGGCTTCCAGCTGTTCGCGCAGGGCGGCGTGGCCGCGGCTGGAGGTGCGACGCACGCTGATGATGTGGCTGTGGCCGACGAACAGCGAGGTCTCGCCGTAGCGGATCAGCCCGCTTTCCAGCCAGGCGGTGCGCGCCACCACGAACAGCTGATCGCCGTAGACGTCGAGCTTGGGCAGTTGCTCGCCCTTGGCCGCATCCTCCACGGCCAGCGGGTGCAGGCCGTAGCTGCGCTGGAGCGTCTGCAACTCCTCGAGCGTCGGATCGACCAGACCGATCCAGACGAACTGCGACTTGTCCTCGGGGCAGTGGACCCGCTCGTCGATCCCGACGGGCCGCACCCGGCGGCCGTGCTGGTAGAGGTAGGCGGCGACGACGCTCATGGCGGCAGCGGTACAGGCGAACCGCGGGACCGGGAAGCCCCGTCGCTTCACATGCGGCTGCAACCGGTTAGGGTCGGCTCCGCCTTCCCGAGGAGACCGCCCATGCGCCGCCGCACCTTCCTGTCGACCCTGCCCGCCGGGGCGCTGATCGCGGGATCCTCGCCAGCCGGGGCGCAGGACGCGCCGCCCACCCCCGCCCGGCCCGCCGGGGCGGCCCCGGCGCCCGCGCGGCCGGCCTCGCCGTGGGACGGCGTCGGTCCCGGCGACCGGATCACCGGCGCGCCCTTCGCCGGTCGCTCGACGGTCTGGGGCGCCAACGGGGCGGCGGCGACGGCGCACCCGACGGCGACCCTGCTGGGCATCGACATCCTGCGGCGCGGCGGCTCGGCCGTCGACGCCGCCATCGCCATCAACGCCGCCCTCGGCTTCCTCGAGCCGGTCGCCAACGGCATCGGCGGCGACGCCTTCTGCATGCTTTGGGATCCGGCGCAGCGGAAGGTCGTCGGCCTTAACGGATCGGGGAACAGCCCGCGGGGTCTGTCGCTGGAGACGGCGCGCAGCCGGGCCGGCGCAGACGGCTATCTGCCCAGGTACGGGGCGGTGACGATCAATGTGCCCGGGACGGTCGACGCCTGGTGGAGCGCCCACCAGCGCTACGGCAAGCTCCCGTGGCGCGACGTTCTCCTGCCGGTCGCCGAGCTGTGCGAGCAGGGCGCGCCGGTGCCGCAGGTGATCGCCTGGTACCTCGAACGCAATCTGGGCCTGTTCGACCGGTCCAGCGGCATCATCGAGGAGAACGAGAACCGCCGGCGCATCTGGGCGCCCGACGGCCGCGTGCCGGGCGTCGGCGAGATGTTCGCCAACCCCTTCCTGGGCCGCACCTACCGGGCCATCGCCGAGGGCGGCCGCGACGCCTTCTATGACGGTCCCCTCGCCGACGCGATGGAGCGCTACTTCCGCCGCATCGGCGGCTGGATGACCCGAGCGGACCTCGCCGCCCATCGCAGCGAGTGGGTCGAGCCGATCCGCACCACCTATCGCGGGGTCGAGGTCTACGGCCTCGGGCCGAACACCCAGGGCCTGTCGACGAACCAGATCCTCAACCTCTGCGAACAGTTCGACCTCGCCGGCATGGGCTTCCAGTCGGCGGCCTCGATCCACCACCAGGCCGAGGCCAAGCGGCTGGCCTTCGAGGACCGCGCCCGCTTCTTCGCCGACGAGCGGTTCGCCCGAACCCCCGTCGAACGGCTGAACTCCAAGGAATACGCCGCCCGGCGGGCCCGGCTGATCCGTCCCGACCGCGTCATGGACCGGATCTTCCCCGGCGACGCCCCGACGCAGGGCGACACCACCTACTTCTCGGTCGCCGACCGCGACGGGATGATGGTCAGCTGGATCCAGTCCAACTACCGCGGCATGGGCTCGGGCCTGGCGCCGGACGACGGCGGCCAGCCGCTGGGCTTCATGTTCCAGGATCGCGGCGAGCTGTTCAGTCTGACCGACGGCAGCCCCAACCTCTACGCCCCCGGCAAGCGGCCCTTCCACACCATCATCCCCGGATTCGCCTGCCGGGACGGAGAGCCGTGGATGGCCTTCGGCGTCATGGGCGGCGGCATGCAGCCGCAGGGGCAGGCCCAGATCATCATCAACATGGTCGACTACGGGCTGGAGCCGCAGGCCGCCGGAGACGCGCCGCGGTGGCAGCACTACGGCTCGTCCGAGCCCACCGGCCAGCCGGCGGAGGGGAGCGGCGTGCTGCACCTCGAGACCGGCGTGCCCGAGGCGACGAAGGCGCAGCTCGCCGCCATGGGATGGACGCTCGGCCCGCCCGACGGCGGCTTCGGCGGTTACCAGAACGTGGTGCGCCAGCCGCATGCCGGCGGCCGCTGGACCTACGGGGCGGCGACCGAGATGCGCAAGGACGGGATCGCCCTCGCCTGGTGACGCCCGTGGCGCCTTAAATCGCCGTAAGGCGCATCCGCCAGGACCCCGCGCCGCCTCTGTCAGGCGTCAGAGGAAGAGGGCGGGGCGGACATGCCGGACGCGATGTGGGTGCTCATGGGATGGACCGGAGGGACGGCCGCCGCCGGCCTGGTCTGCGCGGCCCTCGCGCGCGGTCGGGTGCGCTGGCTGTGGCTGGCCACGGCGCTGCTGCTGATGGTCGCCTACGACGCCCTGCTGACGCGCGGCTACGGCCACATCCCGCTGGATTTCGGGGCCTCGCCCTGGAACTGGGAAGGCAAGGCGCTGGCGGCGGCGCTGTCGCTCGGCGTCGCCGCCCTGCTCGGCTTGCGGCGAAGCGGCGTGACCCTTCGACAGCACCGCACCGGCCTGCGGGGCGCCCTCGCGCTCTCGGCCCTGCTCGTCGCGGTTTTCCTCGGGCTGGCGATGTGGTTTCCGGGCGAGCCCGCCGACGTCGACACCCTCGCCTTCCAGCTCACCATGCCGGGGCTCGACGAGGAGCTGTTCTACCGCGGCGTCTTGCTGCTCCTGCTCAACGAGGCCTTCGGCCGACCGCTGTCGGTGCTCGGCGCGCCGATGGGCTGGGGGGCGCTGGTCTCGTCGGTCGCCTTCGGCCTGACCCATGCGCTGGGCTACGCCGACGGCGGCTTCACCTTCGACGCCGCCGCCATGGCCCTGACCGGCGCCCCGGCCCTGCTGCTGGTGTGGCTCCGCGAGAAGACCGGCAGCCTGCTGCTGCCGATCCTGCTGCACAATTTCGGGAATTCGGTCTTCCACCTCGTCTGACGGACCGCCCCGCCGGCCGCGAAAGCGCCTTGTTGGGCGGCGAGCCTTGATTCCCGCGCCGGTGAGGGGCGCGGGTAACCGGGGGTTCCCTGTGATCGAACTGTTCGCCGCCGCGCTGCTGGGCGCCGCCCAGCCCGCCTGTACCCCGCCGGAAGGGACCGAGGCCCTGCTGGCGCTGGAGCGTCGCTATATCGTGGTGGGCGAAATGCACGGTACGACCGAGGCGCCGGCGGCCTTCGCGCAGATGATCTGCGCCGCCGCGGAGCGCGGGCAGGTCACGGTGGCGCTGGAACTGCCGACCGAGATGCAGCCCCGCCTGGACGCCTTCCTCGCCGCGCCTGACGAGGCCGCGGCTGTCGCGGCGCTGGAAGGCAGCCATTTTCTGAACCCGCGCATGAACGATGGCCGGAGCAGTCAGGCGATGCTGGCCATGATGCTGTCGGTGCGCGCCCTCCGCGCCGCCGGGCGCGACGTGGCGTTCCACGCCTTCCAGCCCTCCACTCCGCGACCGCGCGAGTTCGCGCAGGCCTGGTACGAGCTGGACATGGGCCACGCGCTGGCGCAGGCGGCCTTTGCGCGGCCGCAGGCGAGGGTCCTGGTCCTCGTCGGCAATCTGCATGCCCGCAAGACCGGCTTCGAGCGCTTTCCCGACGTCGGCCTGCCCGCCGTCGGCCATCTCCCGGCGGCGGACGTGGTCAGCCTCAACGTCGCCCAGCAGGGCGGCGAAGAATGGAACTGCCGACAGGAGGGGTGCGGCGCGAATACTTCCCGTGGCGTGTACGACGCGAACGCCCGGGGCGTCATACTTGAGCCGACCGCCGACGGGGCGCACGATGGCGTGCTCGCGCTCGGCCCGACGACGGCGTCCCCGCCGATCCGGCCGGAAGGCTAGCCTTCCCCGATCTCCGCCGGCTCCAGCTCGTAGACGCTGGCGCAATATTCGCAGGTCACGTGGATCTTGCCGTCGGGCTCGACCATGCCGGCGCGGTCCTCGGCGCTGAACGAGGTCAGCACCGCGGCGATGCGGTCCTTCGAGCAGCGGCACTGCGCCTTCAGCGGCCGGGCGTCCTCCAGCCGCACGCCGTCCTCGTGGAACAGGCGGAACAGCAGCGTCTCCGGCGTGATCGTGGGGTCGATCAGCTCGTCGTCGGCCAGCGTCTGGAACAGGGCGCGCGAGCGGTCCCACGCCTCCTCGGTCCAGCCGCGGGCGGCGTCGCCGGCGATGAGCTGGATCAGCGCCCCCCCGGCCCGCCACTCGGGCCCGTAGCCGGTGCTCACCGAACCGACGGCGAGTCGCACCTTGGTCGGCACCTGTTCCGACTGTTCGAAGTAGTGCTCGGCCGCCAGCGACAGGCTCTCGCCCTCGATCGGGGTGATCCCTTGGGTGCGCTCGAAGTCGGGGCCCCGGTCGATGGTCATGACGAACACCCCCTGCCCCAGAAGGGTCTTCGCGCCGGGCCGGGTGAAGCCCCGGGACGCCGCCTCGACCTCCTCCGGGTCGAACCGGCAGTAGCCGCGCAGATGGCCGGCGGTGTCGTAGTCGGCGACCACGTAGCGGACCGGCCCGTCGCCCTGCGCCTGAACGATCAGCCGCCCCTCGAACTTGAGGCTGGAGCCGACCAGGGCGGCGAGGACGCAGGCTTCTCCGAGCAGGCCGGCGACGGGCTCGGGATAGGCGTGGGCGGACAGAATGGCGTCGATGGTTTCGCCCAGCCGGACGAGACGGCCGCGCACCGGCCAGCCTTCGATCTGGAAGGCGGCGGCGAGGTCGTCGGCGGGTGCGGGGGCGGGCGCGTGATCGGTCACGAGCGTTCCTTCAGGGGCGGTATCGGAGAGCGCCGCTAGATAGGCGCGCCGCTCGCGGATGGTAAGGGCTGCGTGCTAGAGCAGGAACCGGCGGGGTCGCGGCCCCGTTCCGGAAGCCCCGGACTCCAGCCTGTGCAAGCGGCGAACTGATGACAAAAGCGAACCTCAAGCCCCTGAATCAGCAGGCCATCGTGGTCACCGGCGCGACCTCGGGAATCGGACTGGCGGTGGCGAGGCGGGCGGCCCGCGCGGGGGCCTGCGTCTTTCTGATCGCGCGCGGCGAGAGCGACCTGAAGACCCTCTGCGAAGAGCTGCAGGGCGCGGGCGCGCGCGTCGCCTGGGCGGTCGCGGACGTGGCCGACTACGACGCCCTCCTGGAGGCCGCCGAGAAGTGCCGCCGTCTGTTCGGCGGCTTCGACACCTGGGTTAACAAC
>JANJTI010000046.1 GCA_024711185.1 Brevundimonas sp.
TACCGCCTCGACAACCTGACCTTCCCCGACGATGCGCAGGGGCTTCAGGCCCTCGTCAGCCCGCCGGCGGGCCTGGCCCGGCCCGAGCGCTACCGGCAGGGCGGCTACGTCCGGCGCCTGCCCGAGGACCCGTGGGGCAACCCCTATCAGTACCGGCGCAACAGCGCCCATGGCGGCCAGTTCGACGTCTGGTCGATGGGCGCCGACGGCCGCGAGGGAGGCGAGGGCGATGACGCCGACCTCGGCAACTGGCAGGTCTAGGCGCGCCGGCTTCACCCTCGTGGAGCTGCTCATGACGGTGGCCATCATCGGCGTGGCGGCCGGGGCGGTGGTGCTGTCGACGCCCGATCCGCGACCGTCCGTCGGCGGGGACGCCGACCGCTTCGCCGCGCGCCTGCAGCGGGCGGGGGAGGAGGCCATCCTCTCGAACCGGGCGGTGGCGGTCGAGGTCTCGGCCGGCGGCTACGCCTTCTCCGCCCTGGACGGCGAGCGGTGGTCGCCCCTCCAGGAGGGCCCCTTCAGGCCCGAGCCCTGGTCGGAGGGCGTTCTCGCGTCTTCCGTCGAGCCGCCCCTGCGCGTGACCTTCGATCCGACCGGAGTGGCCGAGCCCGCGCGTGTCGTGCTGACGCGCGACGGCCGCTCCCGGACGGTCGTCGTCGACGGGGCGGGCGAGGTGATGGTCGATGACTGACCCAGCGAGACAGGGGTTCAGCCTGGTCGAACTGCTGGTGGCCCTGGCGGTGTTCAGCCTCGCCGCCCTGGCCCTGCTCAACCTGTCGGGGGAGAACACCCGCTCGGCCGCACGGGTCGAGGACCGCACCCTGGGCGGCGTGGTCGCCGAAAATCTCGCCGTCGAGGCGGCGGTGGCGCCTGCCTTGTCCGAAGGCGAAAGCGCCGGGTTCGCTGAGCTCGCCGACCGGAGCTGGGCGTGGACACGCACTGTTGCGGCGACCGACGATCCCGGCCTGCTGCGGGTCGACATCCGCGTGTCCACCGCCGAGGGCCTGGCGGCCGATCGCACCCTGTTCGTGGAGCGGACCCCGTGAGCCAGCCGCGCGCCGGTTTCACCCTTGTCGAGGCCCTGGTGTCGCTGGCGATCTTCGCCCTGCTGGCGACGGCGGGCAGCGCGGTGCTCAGCCAGGCGATCGACAACCGTTTCGCGGTCAAGGCGGCCGCCGAGCGCACCGCCGACCTGCAGCGGATGCGCGGCCTGCTGCGGGCCGACATCGGCCAGGCCGCGCCGCGCCGGACACGTGGGTCAACCGGCCGGCCCCTGCCCCGGGCCATTGTCGCCGCCGAGTCGCCGGGCGACCCCGTCCTGACGCTGACGCGGACCGGGTGGACCAACCCGGGCGAACAGCCGCGACCGTCGCTGCAGCGGGTCGAATATCGCCTCGTCGAGGGGCGGCTGGAGCGGCGTGTGGCGACCCATCCCGACGGCGCGCGCCCGGGTCCGCCCCAGGTGCTGTACCGCGGCGTGCGCGACCTCACAGTCAGCTTCCTGCGCAACGGCTCCGAGGGGCCGGGCTGGTTGCCGACCCCGGACCGGCCCCTGCCGGACGCCGTGCGGGTGCGGGCGACGCTGGACGGCTACGGCGTCGTCGAGCAGCTGTTCCTGGTGGGCGCGGCCTGATGTCGCCGGGCCGCAAGAACCGCGAGGGCATGGCGCTGCTGACCGTCCTGCTGCTGGTGGCGGTGATGGCGGCTGTCGCGGCCGCCGTGCTCGACGACGTGCGATTCTCCGTGCGCCGCACGACCAACGCCGAACGACTGGCGCAGGCTCAATGGTACGCCGACGGCGCCGAGCGGCTGGCCCGGCTGAGGATCGCCCGGCTGGCCGCGAGCGACCCGTCCCGTACGCCGGCGCAACCGGCGTGGAACGGCCGCCGCCTCGACTTTCCGGTGGAGGGCGGGGCGATCGGCGCGACGATCCGCGACGGCCAGGCCTGCTTCAACCTCAACAGCGTCGTGCAGGGCGTCGGCGAGGATCTGACGGTCCGGCCGGAGGGGGTGACGCAGTTCCTCGCCCTCGGACGCGCGGTCGGCGCGCCCGACAGCCGCATGCGCGCCGTCGCCGATGCGCTGGTCGACTGGCTCGACGCCGACGCCGGGACCCGTCCTTTCGGAGCCGAGGATGGCGCCTATGCGGGTCTCGCGCAGCCCTACCGCACCGCCGGGATGATGCTGGTGGAGGTCAGCGAGCTACGGGCGGTGAAGGGCGTCGACGCCGACCTTTACCGGATGTTGCGCCCCTGGGTCTGCGCCCTGCCGACCACCCGCCCGGCGCCGCTCAACATCAACACCCTGACGCCGGAACAGGCGCCGCTGCTGGTCATGCTGTCCGGCGGCGCGCTGGGCGCCGACGAGGCGCGTCGCCTGGTCCGGCGGCGGCCCGCCGACGGCTGGCGCGACGTCGCCGCGTTCCGGGCCGATCCGGAGGCCGCGGCCCTCCCCGCCGCCGCGGACGAGCAGCTCAGTGTCGTCACCCGCTTCTTCGACGTCCGCATCGACGTCGACCAGGGCGGCCTGCGCGCGGTGCGCACCGCCCTCCTGCACGCTCCGGCCGACGGCCCGGTGCGCACCGTCATCCAGCGCTGGACGCCCGACGAATGAAGCCCATCCGCCTGATCCTGATCCCGCCGACGGTCGACGACCCGGCCCCATGGCTGATCGCCGGCGAGGACGGCGAGGTCCGCGAGCGCGGCGTGCTGACGACGGACGGGGGCGCCGCCGTCGGAACCGATCCGGTGCGAACCGTCGCCATCTGTCCTGGCGCGGAGGCCACGTTGCGCTGGCTCGATCTTCCGGCGGGAAGCGCCGCCCAGCTGCGGGCGGCGGCCTCCTGGGCGCTCCGCGATACGGTCGCCGCACCGCCGGACCGGCTGGCCGTCGTCGTCGGGCCCGCGGCCCAGGCGGGCGAGCCGCGCCTGGCGGCCGTGGTCAGCCGCGCCCTGCTGCAAGCCTGGATCGACCATCTGGAGGCGCTCGGCGTCCGGGCCGACGTGCTCCTCCCCGACGTCCTGACCGTGCCCGAGCCGCTGGACGGGCAGACGCTGAACGCCGTGGCCTTCGGCGACAGCCTCGCCCTGCGCGGCCGCCGCTTCGCCGCCGCCGTCCAGCCCGAGCTGGCCGAACTGGTCGCCGGGGGCCGGCCCGTGGCGCCGATCGAGGACCCGACCATGGTGGAACGGGCGCTGGTCGCCGCAGCGCGGGCGCCGGCGCTAAACCTGCTCGCGGGCGCGCGGCCGGAGTCGCGCGCCGTCGGCCGCTGGCGGCGGACGGCGGCCCTCGCGGCGGCCCTCGCCGTCTCGCCGCTGATCCTCGTCGTCGCCGGCGCCTTCCGGGACGACCTCGCCGCCCGACGGATCGAGGCCGAGGCGCGGGCGCAGGTGGTCCAACGCCTCCCCGATC
>JANJTI010000058.1 GCA_024711185.1 Brevundimonas sp.
CGCCTTCTTCTTCGGCGCGGCGTAGTAGTGCAGGTCCTGGTAGTCGACCGCCTCGTAGCGGACCGAGGCCCAGGTCGGCTCCTCCATCGCCTGCCAGCGCTCGAAGGCGGCCAGCCGCCATTCGAGCATCCACCCGGGTTCGCCCTTCTTCTCGGAGATGAAGCGGACGATGTCGGCGTTCAGGCCCTTGGGCGCGAACTCCTGTTCGATGTCCGAGGTGAAGCCGTGCGCATACTTCTCCAGCGCGGCGACTGCTTCGACGGTTTCCTTGACGGCGGCCATGGTTACGCGACTTCCTTCGCGCGCCCTCTCAGGCGCGCGCTGTGCTTGCTCCACGCCGCGACCCAGGCGTCGGCGAAGCGGATCCAGTCCTGTTCGCTCGTGCCCCATCCGCCCGAGACGCGCACCGCCCCGGTGGCCAGACGGTCGAGCCCCATGGCGAGCATGGTCTTCGACGGCTTCGTCTTGCCCGAGGAGCAGGCGCTGCCGGCCGAGATCATCACCCCGGCCAGATCGAGGGTGATCAGCTGCTGCGGGCTGTCCCAGCCCTCGACGGCCATGAACAGGGTGTTGGGCAGGCGCGGCGCGCCCGCGCCGACGATGGTCGCCCCCGCGGCGCTGACCTTCGCCTCGGCCGCGTCGCGCCAAGCCGCGTGCGCCATCGCCTCCCGCAGGTCGCGCGCGGCGCAGTCGGCGGCGACGCCGAAGCCGACGATGCCCGGCGTGTTCTCGGTGCCGGCGCGCAGGCCGCGCTCCTGCCCCGCCCCGTGCAGGATCTTCACCGCCTCGCGCCCGGCCTTAAGCACGAGGCAACCGACGCCCTGCGGTCCGCCCAGCTTGTGCGCCGACAGGGTCAGGCTGTCGGCGTCCAGTTCGCGCATGTCGACCGGGATCTTGCCCGCCGACTGGATGGCGTCGACGTGGAGCCAGCCGCCCGCGGCGCGGATCCACTGCGCCGCCTCGGCGATCGGCTGGATCACGCCGCTCTCGTTGTTGGCGTGATGGATGGCGACCAGCGGCCGGCCCGGCCGCTTCAGGGCGTCGGCCAGCCAGGCCAGATCGACCACGCCGTCGCCGTCGACCGGAAGCACCTCCACCGGCGCGCCGGAGACGGCGGCCGCCTCGGCGACGCAGGGATGTTCGGTCGCCGAGACGATCACCCGTTCGCAGCCGGCCGCCAGGGCGCTGGCCACCGCCTGCGCGTTGGACTCGGTGCCGCCCGAAGAGAAGATGACGGCCGTCGGATCGGCCCCGACCAGATCGCCGACCTTCGCCCGCGCGTTCTCCACCCGCGCCCGCGCCCGGCGACCGGCGGCGTGCACGGCGTTGGGGTTGCCGCCGTCGGCCAGCGCCTCGGCCATGGCTTCGCAGACCTCCGGGCGCACCAGGCCCGAGGCGTTGTAATCGAGATAGACGCTCACGCCGCCGCCCCCATCGCCTGCGAGGGCGAGGCCGCCGACCGACGCCGCCCGCCGGTGCGGTTCATCACCACGTCCTCCAGTGATACGGCGGCCAGGTAGGCGTGAATCTCCGCGCCCAGGTCTTCCCAGAGATTGTGGGTGATGCAGCGCTCGCCGCCCATCATGCAGCCCTTGGGCGAGGAGTGGGCCACGCAGCGGGTCGCCCGGATCGGCTCGTCCACCGCCAGCACGATCTCGGCCACCACCGTCTCGTGCGCCGCCTTGGCCAGCCGGTAGCCGCCGCCCGGCCCGCGCACGCTCTGCACCAGCCCGCCCTTGCGCAGCCGCGCGAACAGCTGCTCCAGATAGCTCAGCGAAATCTCCTGCCGCGCCGCGATCTCGGCCAGCGACACGGCCCGGCTGGCGCCGTCCGGGCCTCGCCCGTTCTTCGCCAGGTCGGCCATGGCCATGACGGCGTATCGTCCCTTGGTCGACAGTCGCATCGCGCACCCTCAAAAATCGCGCGCTTTTCGGGGCTCCTGTGCTAGAACCCGCGCCTTCGCGAAGGCGGCGCAGCGCAGGCGGGACTTAGAAAGTCCTACTGGCGCGGTCAAGTATTACGCGCCTGCGAAATGACAGTTGAACACGGGATATTCGACCGCCCATGCCTGAAGTCATCCTGCCCGGCGCATCCGGACGCATCGAAGGCCGCTACTCCCCGGGCAAGCGCCCGAACGCCCCGATCGCCCTGATCCTGCACCCGCATCCCAAGGCGGGCGGGCACATGAACAACCCGGTGGCGGTGACCCTGTACCAGCTGTTCGTCAAGCGCGGCTTCGCCACCCTGCGCTACAACAGCCGCGGCGTCGGCAAGTCCCAGGGCGATTTCGACTCCGGCGTCGGCGAGCTGGCCGACGCGGCCACCGCGCTGGACTGGCTGCAGGCCAACAATCCCGCCGCGTCCCAGACCTGGGTCGCCGGCTACCAGTTCGGCGCCTACATCGGCATGCAGCTGCTGATGCGCCGGCCCGAGACCGACGGCTTCATCTCGGTGTCGCCGCCGTCGAACATGTACGACTTCAGCTTCCTCGCCCCCTGCCCCGCCTCGGGCCTGTTCCTGCACGGCACGGCCGACACCATCGTGCCGCCGGTCGAGGTCGAGCGCGTGGTCAACAAGCTGCGCACCCAGAAGGGCATCGTCATCGACTACGAGCTCGAGGAAGGCGCCAGCCACTTCTGGCAGGATCACCTCGACGCCGTCGAGCGCCGCGTCGGCGCCTATCTCGACAAGCGGCTGGAAGAGAAGCCGGCCTGAGGCAAAGGCTAGCGGAATTCCTCCTCGCACGGCGGGTAGTCGGCGAACGACTGCTCATACTCCGCCAGTGTCCAGGGGAAGCCGAGGGCCCTGCGGCGCGCCTCGACATTTGACGGGTCCTCGATGTTGCCCCAGTCGATCACGTACTTCCCGGCCGTGCAGGTCACCTGGGTGCCATAGCGCTGCAGCCGGCCTTCGCTGATGGCGAGCCGGTCGTACATCAGCCCGTAGTCCTGCCCGTCGATCTCGCCAGCGAGGGCGAGCGGCTCCAGCACCGGCACGAATCGCCGCCATTGTTCAATGTCGGAGTGCTGGATGATGAGGAAGGCGGCGCTGGAAGCCTTCTCCCCATATTCGTCGGGCGTGAACCAGCCCGACTCGGGAACCAGCGGCAGAAGTTCCGCCAACAGGCGGCCGTCCATGGCTGCGATCGAGGCGCGCAGCGCGCTTGAGGCGGCCGCCCTTTCGCTCTCTGGAAGACCGCACAGGTCGACCCTGACCGCCGCGCGCCGGCCGGCCTGATCGAGTTGACCCATCCGCTCAAGCCGCTCCCGCACGTCCGCCGGCGGCGGCAGGGCGGCCTGCCGCGCTTCCTCCGCCGCCATCGCCTCGTCCACCGGGGCGATCAGCGCCCGCGCCTCCGGGCTGAGACCGGCCGGGGTCTGGACGGTCAGGGCGACAGCGAACAACAGGGCGGCGATCATGGAGGCGTCCCCGGCACAACCTCAGGTAAGCACATCTGGCGACAGGATCGTGGCAAGTTGTGGGCCGTCAGGCGGTCCCCTCCGCCTCCCCCCGCGTCTTCCACAGCGACCAGACCACGCCGCTGGCGAGGATCAGGGCGGTGATCGCCAGCGACCATTCCGGCGGAATCTTCCCGAGGCCGGTCAGGTCGGCCACGAACACCTTGCCGCCGATGAAGACCAGCAGCACGGCCAGCGCCTGCTTGAGGTAGGCGAAACGGTGGATCACCGCGGCCAGGGCGAAGTACAGCGCCCGGAGGCCGAGGATGGCGAAGATGTTCGAGGT
>JANJTI010000078.1 GCA_024711185.1 Brevundimonas sp.
CGGCCGCGGCTGCGGCCGCGGGGCGGGCGTCGGTCGGGGCGGGAGCCGGCCGCGGAACCCTGGGCGTCTCGCCAGGCAGCAGGGGCCGCGGCTCCAGCTCCACCAGCATGACCCGCTCGGCGGCCGGCAGCTCGAGCCGCACGGCGCGCAGGCCCAGCAGGGCGAGGACGACGAGATGAACTGTCACCGACGCCGCGACCAGCGCAGGCGTGCGCCAGCGCGCCGCGCCTCCCGCCGTCTGCCTCGTCGCTGCGTGCATGCGCCACCCTCCCGGTGGAGAGGTGAGCGGGCGAGCGTGGCCGCAATGGGGCACGCCCTCCGCCTTCACCGTCCGCTTCCGGCTCGCCGACTGAACCCGCCCTTGACCTCGCGCCCCCCGGCGCGTAGAAGCCGCCCACTTTCGAGAAGGCGTCTCCGGGCGCCTCCGCGATCGTGACAACCGAAGACACGGGCTGCGCCCGCCGGAACGTCCCTAGCGCGCGTTCCGGCTTTTGTGTTTGTCGCGGGACCGGCTCGGAACCTCACCCGGGGACGGCGACGTCGTCGTCCGAAAAGAAGGCCACCGGGGCGCTCCGGCCGAAAGGCACACGCCCCCATCGATCGAAGAGAACGAGTACCCGATGCCCACGATCAACCAGCTGATCCGCAAGCCGCGCGCCCCCAAGCCGGTCCGCAACAAGGTTCCGGCCCTGAAGGGCTGCCCGCAGCGCCGCGGCGTCTGCACCCGCGTCTACACCACCACCCCGAAGAAGCCGAACTCGGCGCTGCGTAAGGTCGCCAAGGTGCGCCTGACCACCGGCATCGAGGCGGTCTGCTACATCCCGGGCGAAGGCCACAACCTGCAGGAGCACTCGGTGGTCCTGATCCGCGGCGGCCGCGTCAAGGACCTTCCGGGCGTGCGCTACCACATCCTGCGCGGCGTGCTCGACACCCAGGGCGTCAAGGACCGCAAGCAGCGCCGTTCGCACTACGGCGCCAAGCGTCCGAAGTAAGCCGCCAGCGCCCACGAGATTCAGAGAAGGTAATCCCCCATGTCGCGTCGTCACCGCGCCCAGAAGCGTGAAGTCCTGCCGGATCCGAAGTTCGGCGACCTCGTCGTCACCAAGTTCATGAATTACGTGATGTACGAGGGCAAGAAGGCCGTCGCCGAGAACATCGTCTACGGCGCCTTCGACATCCTCGCCGACAAGAAGAAGGAGCAGACCCCGGTCGAGACCTTCCACGCCGCCCTGGACAACGTCGCCCCGGCGGTCGAGGTCCGGTCGCGTCGCGTCGGCGGCGCCACCTACCAGGTGCCGGTCGAGGTCCGTCCCGACCGCCGTCGCGCCCTGGCCATCCGCTGGCTGGTCAACGCCGCCCGCAACCGCGGCGAAAACACCATGACCGAGAAGCTGGCCGCCGAACTGCTCGACGCCTCGAACAACCGCGGCACCGCGGTGAAGAAGCGCGAGGACACCCACAGGATGGCCGAAGCCAACCGCGCCTTCAGCCACTACCGCTGGTAACGCCTTAAAGGGGCCCCCCGGGGTCCCTATCTACCGACTATCCGGCGCGGGCGGTTTGAGCTAAATCGCCCGCGCTCGCTTATCCGACATCCCGAGGCGCCAGACAGCGGCGCCGCATTGACCGCAAGGCACGCTCCCATGCCCCGCACGCACAAAATCGAAGACTACCGCAACTTCGGCATCATGGCCCACATCGACGCGGGCAAGACCACCACGACCGAGCGGATCCTGTATTACACCGGCAAGTCGCACAAGATCGGCGAGGTCCACGACGGCGCCGCGACCATGGACTGGATGGACCAGGAGCAGGAACGCGGCATCACCATCACCTCGGCCGCGACGACCGCCTTCTGGCAGGGCAAGCGCCTGAACATCATCGACACCCCCGGCCACGTGGACTTCACCATCGAGGTCGAGCGCTCGCTGCGCGTGCTGGACGGCGCCGTGACCGTGCTGGACGGCAACGCCGGCGTCGAGCCGCAGACGGAGACCGTCTGGCGTCAGGCCGACAAGTACAGGGTTCCGCGCATCGTCTTCGTCAACAAGATGGACAAGATCGGCGCCGACTTCGACAAGTCGGTGCAGTCGATCCGCGACCGTCTGGGCGCCAAGGCGGTGCCGATCCAGTTCCCGATCGGTTCGGAATCGAACCTCAAGGGTCTGGTCGACCTGGTCCGCATGAAGGCGGTGGTCTGGGACAATGACGGCCTTGGCGCGTCCTACAAGGACGAGGAGATCCCGGCCGACCTGATGGACAAGGCTGTCGAGGCCCGCCAGTACCTGATCGACAACGCGGTCGAGCTCGACGACGAGGCCATGGAGGCCTACCTCGAGGGCAACGAGCCGTCGGAAGAGACCATCAAGAAGTGCCTGCGCAAGGCGGTTCTGACCGGCGCCTTCTACCCGATCCTGTGCGGCTCGGCGTTCAAGAACAAGGGCGTGCAGACCCTGCTCGACGCCGTCGTCGACTACCTGCCGTCGCCGGTCGACATCCCGCCGACCCCGGGCATCGACTTCAAGACCGAGGAGCCGGTGACCCGCAAGGCCTCGGACGACGAGCCCCTGTCGGTGCTGGCGTTCAAGATCATGGACGACCCGTTCGTCGGTTCGCTGACCTTCTGCCGCCTGTACTCGGGCAAGATGGAAACCGGCCAGTCGCTGCTCAACTCGACCCGCGACAAGAAGGAGCGCGTCGGCCGCATGCTGCTGATGCATTCCAACAACCGCGAGGACATCAAGGAAGCCTACGCCGGCGACATCGTCGCCCTGGCCGGCCTGAAGGACACCCGCACCGGCGACACCCTGTGCGACCCGATCAAGTCGCCGGTGATCCTCGAGCGCATGGAGTTCCCGGCCCCGGTGATCGAGATCGCCGTCGAGCCCAAGTCCAAGGCCGACCAGGAGAAGCTGGGCGTCGCCCTGGCCAAGCTGGCTTCGGAGGACCCGTCCTTCACCGTCTCGACCGACCACGAGTCGGGCCAGACCATCCTGAAGGGCATGGGCGAGCTGCACCTCGACATCAAGATCGACATCCTCAAGCGCACCTACAAGGTCGAGGCCAACATCGGCGCGCCGCAGGTGGCCTACCGTGAATCGATCAGCCGCAAGGCCGAGATCGACTACACCCACAAGAAGCAGACCGGCGGCACGGGCCAGTTCGCCCGCGTCAAGCTGGTGTTCGAGCCGGGCGAGCCGGGCTCGGGCTTCGTGTTCGAATCCGCCATCGTCGGCGGCGCCGTGCCCAAGGAGTATATCCCGGGCGTCGAGAAGGGCCTGACCTCGGCCAAGGAAAACGGCCTGCTGGCCGGCTTCCCGCTGATCGATTTCAAGGCGACCCTGATCGACGGCGCCTTCCACGACGTCGACTCCTCGGTGCTGGCCTTCGAGATCGCCTCGCGCGCCGCCTTCAAGGAACTGCGCGAGAAGGGCGGGCCGAAGCTGCTCGAGCCGATCATGGCGGTCGAGGTGGTGACCCCGGAAGAGTACCTGGGCTCTGTCATCGGCGACCTGAACGGCCGCCGGGGCATGATCCAGGGCCAGGACATGCGCGGCAACGCCACGGTGGTGAACGCCTTCGTGCCGCTCGCCAACATGTTCGGCTACGTCAACACCCTGCGCGGCATGTCCCAGGGCCGCGCCGCCTTCACCATGCAGTACGACCACTACGACCCGGTGCCGCAGCACGTCGCCGACGAAGTGATCAAGAAGTACAGCGCCTAACCACCACCGCGTAGCCGGCGGGCCGACCGGGCCCGCCGGTATCCCCTGAAACCCGAAGGAACGCCCCCTCTCAGGGGACGGAGAGAAGAGAATGGCCAAGGAAAAGTTCGAACGCACGAAGCCGCACTGCAACATCGGCACGATCGGTCACGTTGACCACGGCAAGACGACGCTGACGGCGGCGATCACGATGACGCTGGCCAAGGCGGGCGGCGCGAAGGCGATGGCCTATGCGGACATCGACGCGGCGCCGGAAGAGAAGGCGCGTGGCATCACCATCAACACGGCGCACGTGGAGTACGAGACGGCGAACCGTCACTACGCCCACGTCGACTGCCCGGGCCATGCCGACTATGTGAAGAACATGATCACGGGCGCGGCGCAGATGGACGGCGCCATCCTGGTGGTGTCGGCGGCCGACGGCCCGATGCCGCAGACCCGCGAGCACATCCTGCTGTCGCGCCAGGTCGGCGTGCCGGCGCTGGTGGTGTTCCTCAACAAGGTCGACATGGTCGACGACGAGGAGCTGCTGGAGCTG
>JANJTI010000155.1 GCA_024711185.1 Brevundimonas sp.
GGACGGCCGCTGATGCAGGCGATGGCCGAGACCGACTTCCTCCAGGGCGGTGGTCGCCCGCCGTTTGGCGTCGGGCTTGGACAGGCCCTGGAACTTCAGCACCACCTCGACCTGCTGCAGCGCCGACAGCGCCGGGAACAGGTTGAAGCCCTGGAAGATGAAGCCGCAGTGATCGAGGCGGAACTTGTCGATCCGGCCGGCCGACAGCTTCCACAGGTCGTCCACATCGAGGGTGTCGACCCGACCGGCTTCGGGCCGGAGAAGGCCGGACAGGGCGGCGATCAGGGTCGACTTGCCCGAGCCCGAGGGCCCCATGACCATGGTCAGGTCGCCGTGCCTGGCGTCGAAATCCACCTTCTTGAGCACCTCGACGAAGCTCTTGCCGGATTTGAAGCGCTTCACCAGGCCCTTGGCCTCGATGGCGAAATCGCCGTGTTTGCCGTGCACCCTCGTCGTCATCATCGCAGCAGGTCCGCCGGCTGGCTGTTCTTGAGGACGCCGAGCGAGAGCAGGCCCGACAGCATGGAGATGAGCACCAGGCCGCCTCCGACGATGATCAGCAGCACGGGCGGCAGGGAGATGATCACAGCGTTGGCCGCAGCAAGCTGCTGCACCAGCCAGGTCAGAATGATCGCGGCGGCGACGCCGACCAGGCCGACCCAGAAGCTCAGCTCCATGACGATGCGGCGCAGCGAGCCCATGCCGACGCCGAGGGCTCGCAGAGAAGCGAACTCCTTGATGTTGGCCATGATGGCGCCGCGCAGGGTCTGCCAGGTGATCGCCACGCCGATAATGGTGCCCAGCACCACGCAGCCGCCGATGATGATGACCAGAATGCCTTCCTCGAACATGCCGGCGGCATTGGCCTCGGCGAGCTCGTCGCGGGTCCAGGCGCGCCACTGACCGGCGCCCATGGCGTTCAACTCGCGCGCAACGGCCTGGGCGCGCGTGGGATCGCTGAGCTTGACCATCAGGGGACCGACCCGGGGGCCGGTGTCCGCCTGGCCGACCATGCGCAGCGTGTCGCGCGACATGATCACAGTCGGCTGCATCATGTTCGGATAGCCGCGCGTCACCCCGACGAGGGTCACGGTCTGCCCGTTGTAGAGCGCCTTCTCGCCAAGCCGGACACCGAGCTTCGGCAGATCCGTTTCGTCGACGGCGACGGTGTAGGGCTGCCGCAGGGCGTCGACGAGTTGTTGCGAGTAATCGACGGGGATGGTCACCGCATCGGGGGTGGTGTCGATGATCCGGGTCTGGACGAAATTCATCTTGGGCGCGCCGGCCCGGGCCCGGTCCGCCTGTGACTGGGTGGGATCGACGTTCTTGACCGACTGGAAGGAGCCGCCGGCGCCGTCGAGCGGCTGAACCTCGACCACCTCGTTGTGGTTGTAGACCAGCGGAATGAAGCGGCGCGGAACCCCGGACGGGCCGCTCATGATGTTCTTGGCGCCCGGCTGCAGCACCATGATGTCGGCGCGGGACCGCTCGATCTGGGCGGTGAAGCCCTTTCCGATGCCGATGAAGACGCCGGTCATGGCGAGCACGAGCAGCCCGGACAGGGCCAGCGCCATCACCGCGGCCATGTAGCGGCGCCACTCGTAGAGCAGGGTGGAAAGTGCAAGCGACATCTGGATGTGCGGCCCCCGGTATTGCCGCTATCTGACGACGCCCGTGACCAGGGCCAAGTTAAATCGGGGTAAGGCGGCGGCAGTCCGCCGCGCTGGAGCCCGTGGACGCGGAGGCCCCGGCGGGTCTAGGTATCCGCAACAGGTCCGGCGACAGGCCGGCCACAGGGAGAAGACAGGATGCTGTTCCGTTCGCTGCGCGCCGCCATTTCGGCGACCGCCTCCATCGCCGTCGTCGCGGGCGCCATGGCCGTGCTGGCCCCCTCCCCGGCGAAGGCCGACGAGGGCATGTGGACCTTCGACAACTTCCCGATCCAGACGGTGAACGAGAAGTACGGCACCCGCATCGATCAGGCGTGGCTGGACCGGGTGCGCAACGCCGCGGTTCGTCTGCAGGGCTGTTCCGCCTCGTTCGTCTCCGACGAGGGGTTGATCCTGACCAACTGGCACTGCGTGGTCGGTTGCGTGCAGGACCTGTCCTCGCCGGAGAACGATTACGTCAAGAATGGCTGGACGACCGCGAACCGCGAGGAGGAGCGCCGCTGCCCCGGCCAGACCGCCGAGGTGCTGACCGAGATCGTCGACGTCACCGACCGGGTGCTGGGGGTCGGCGCCGGCCTGGAGGGCGCGGCGTTCAACGCGGCGCGCTCGGCCGAGATCAACCGCATCCAGCAGGAGGCCTGCGCCGGCGATCCGAAGCTCAACTGCCAGGTGATCAGCTTCTACCGCGGCGGCCGCTACGCCCTGTACAAGTTCCGCAAGTACGACGACGTGCGGCTGGTGTTCGCGCCGGAGCAGCAGGCGGCCTTCTTCGGCGGCGACCCGGACAACTTCAACTTCCCGCGCTACGCCCTCGATGCGGGCTTCCTGCGCGCCTACGAGGACGGACGGCCGGTTTCGACGCCCAATCACCTGAAGTGGAACCCGGCGGCGCCTGAAGAGGGCGACGTCACGTTCGTCGTGGGCAACCCCGGCTCGACCTCCCGCCTGCTGACCATGAGCCAGCTGGAGCGGCTGCGCGACCAGCAGCTGCCGGTGACGCTGATCCAGGCGTCCGAACTGC
>JANJTI010000220.1 GCA_024711185.1 Brevundimonas sp.
CCCTCGCGGCCAAACACGCTGCGCAGGCGCAGATCGGTCTGCGGGAAGGGGATCTCCACCCCGGCCTGTTCGAGCGCGTCGGCGATGGCCCAGGTGTAGGCGGCGTGCATGGCGGCCGGTCGTTTGGCCGCCTCCAGGGTCGGCCAGACGAGCAACACGAAGTCCAGACCGCTCTCGCCGAAACCGACCAGCCAGACCTGGCTCCGGCGGGCCTCGGTCTCGGGCAGGGTGAAGGGGCTGGCGCGGGCCGCGGCCAGCACCGCCTCGCGCACCTTCGCCCGGTCGGCGCCGTAGGCGACGGCGAACGGGATGTGGATGCGCCGGGTGTCCCCCTTGAGCGTCCAGTTGGTCACCCGGCCCTCTATCAGGGACGAGTTGGGGACGATGATATTGACGTTGTCGTTGGAGCGGATGCGGGTGGCGCGTGGCCCGATCTCGGCCACCATGCCACGCACCTCGCCGTCGAGTTCGACATAGTCCCCGACCCCGACCATGCGGTCGAAGATCAGGAAAATGCCGGAGACGAACTCCTTGACCACGCCCTGCAGGCCGAGGCCGACGCCGATGCCGATGGCCCCGGCGAACACCGCCAGCGACGACAGGTTCAGTCCGGCGGCCGAGAGGGCGGCGAACGCTCCAACGATGACGAGGCCGTAGCTGGCCAGCTTCTCGAGGAGGTAGAGCGCCGCCGCGCTGCGGGTCGACCGGTCGCGCAGCCGGCACAGGGCCCGGCTGGCCAGACGGGAGGCGATCCAGGCCACGAGGAAGATCGCCAGGCCGGTGACGAGGCCGCCGATGGTGACCGTCGCGCCGCCCAGGCGGAAGAGCTGCCCCTGATCGATCTCGGCGAGCGAAAGCATGGCCGTGGAGCGCGCCGCGCGGGAACCCGGTTCCACGGCGGCCTGCGAGAGCGGGGCCGAAAACCGCGCGCGGGCGCGCGTGGCTGCGGTACAGTGACGGCATGGATGACGCCGCGCCGCAGCGCCTGACCCTGTCGTCGATCGACACCCCGATCGGGCCGATGGCCTTCGCCAGCGACCCGGACGGGCGGGTGCGGGGCGCGAGTTTCGGGGAAGGGCTGGAGCGCACGATGCAGCGGGTATGGCCGGCGGCGGAGCTGGCGGCGGGGCCGCCGCCGGAACCGGTGCGATCGGCGCTGGCGGCCTACTTCGCCGGCGAGACGGAGGCGCTGCGGCGGATCGCCTGGTCGCTGGGCGGGGCGGCCGCGGGCGACGGCTTCCAGGCGCGGGTGTGGCGGGCGCTGGCGGAGATTCCGGCGGGCGCGACGATCAGCTACGGCGAGATGGCGAAGCGCGCCGGGGAGCCCGGCGCCGCGCAGGCGGCGGGCGTGGCGCTGAATCGCAACCCCATCCCGCTGGTGCTGCCATGCCATCGCGTGATCGGCGCGGACGGAGCCATGGTCGGCTTCGGCGGCGGACTGGAGCGCAAGACGTGGCTGCTGAGGCACGAAGGCGCGCTGTTGATCTAGGGCGCGCGACGCGCTCCGCGTCCGGATCGGGACAGGGCCCTGGCACGACCCTTGCGGCGCTCCGCCCGGGTCCATGGATCCGGTGCCAGGTTGAGACGGGCGTTTAGCTCAGACGCGCAGAGCGGCGGTCACTTAAGCCGCAGGTCCGTGGTTCAAGTCCACGAGCGCCCTCCAACGGCACTGTGATGGAGAGTGAAGCGTGCAGTCATCCGCGGTCGTCAGCGAGCCCACTCCGAACGCGAGCGAGCACGGCGAGCGCACCGGCGCCCCCTATCCGGGCGCGTATCTCTCCGGTCGGGAGGGGGCGCCGTTCGGCCAGCCGCGTCCGGTCCCTCCCCGCAGGGCGCGGCCCCGACGGCAGGCCTCCGATATGCGGCCGGGGCCCGAGACGTCCGAGGATGAACAGCTGGACGATCTGATATTCAGCTGGCGGCGACTGACCGACCCCAGGCTGAGGAAGCTGGCGATCCAGATCATCCGCTCGATGGCGGCCTGAGGGTGGCGCAGATCAGGGACGTTCAGCCGACCGACTGGGAGGCTCTCAACCGTCTTCACCGCTGGGCCTGGTTTCCCGAACGCAGCGAACAGGGGTGGGCGTGGCTTCACCGGTTCGGCAAGGGCGCTCCGGGATGGGTGCTGGAAGACGAGCTGGGCGTATGCGGCTTTCTGGGCAACATCCGACAGGACTACGCCGCCGGAGAGCGGCGTCTCTGCGCGGCCACGGGATACTCGCTGATCGTCCTGCCCCGGGCCAAAGGGGGCTCCGGACCCCTGCTGGACGCATTTCGTCGTCAGCCGAGCGTCTTCGCGACCTCCATCCTCAACGGCAACGCCCGGTCGGCGCCGATCTACGCCCGCAACGGGTTTGTCCCCTTCCCCCCCGACTGGGCCGACGCGAAGATCGTGTGGCCGCTCGCGCCCTTCACGATTCTCTCGGAACGCATCGCCCGATCGGTCTACCGCCGCCGCCGACCGGCCCGCGAACTGTTCGCCGCCTCCCGGCGCGCGGGGCTTGATCACGGGCCCCGGCAGCTGGTGGCTCTCGATCCGTGGAGGGACGCGGCGGCGATCGACTGTTTCGACCACGATCTGCGCCGCTCGGACGCGCTGCTGGCGGCCAGATCCGCTGGCGCCTTTCAGGACCGCCTGTCAGATCCCGACGCCTCGGCCCCGCCTGTCCTCTTCGGCTGGCGTGAGGACGATCGTCTGGTCGCTCTCGCTCTCGCCAAGGTCGGAAAGATGTCCGAGTGCGAGGCGCCGATCCTCGACGTCATCGATCTCGCCTGGCTGGAGCCCGACGGCGAAGGGCCTGCAGCGCGCCTGCTGGCTGAACTGCGGTTGCACGGGCGCAGGATCGGGGCGTCTCGCCTCCGCCTTTCGGTCGTCACCGCGGCGTCGGCGCGGATCGCGCAGAGCGTTCCGGGCGGCCTGATCCGACGAGGTCACGTGCACGCCCACGTCAGCTTCGCCGCCCATGCCGACGATCTTCCGCCGTGGCGCCCGACGCCGTACGATGGCGACTTCGGCTTCTTCCTTCGTTCCCCGCCTCCGGCGAGGGCGACGCCCGGTCAGGGGCCGGAAGCGCTATCGTTCCTCTCTCCGCGGCAAGACGCGGAAGAGCGCCGTTTCCAGGCGCATCCATGATGGACGCCCTCTGGCTGCTGACCCCGGTCCGCGCGGCCGCCTAGCCGAACAGCCCGATCAGCTCCCGCCCGGCCAGCACGCAGAACAGCACGCCGCCGGCCGCGAGCATGGCGTTGGAGAGCGCGCGGCTGCGCCATTCGGCGGGGGTTCGCCTGGAGTTGAGCAGCCAGAGCAGGGTCAGGGCGAGGAAGGGCATGAACAACGCCCCGAGCGCGCCGTAGGCGACGATGAGGCCGAAGGGGCGGTCCATGAACAGCAGCAGCATGGGCGGGAAGGTCAGCCAAAGCAGATAGCCGCGGTAAGGACGGCTGGATTCGCGCGTCGTGGTCGGGTCGGCGGGACGGCCGCCGACGTGGGTCCAGAAGTCGGCGAACATCAGGCTGACGCCCTGCCAGACGCCGATCAGGGACGAGAAGCTGGCGGCGAAGAAGCCGACCAGGAACATCGTCCCGACGAGGTCGCCGAAGCGCTCGCGGAGGACCCGGTCGAGGTCCAGCAGGCCGCGGTCGCCGCCGGCGAGAGCGATGCCGGAGGCGTAGAGCAGTTCGGCTCCGACGATGAGCATGGCGATGACGAACAGGCCGGTGACGGCGTAGCCGACGCGGTTGTCCAGGCGCATGACACGCATCCACGCCGGACCGCGCCAGCCCTTCTGGCCGATCCAGTAGCCGTAGGCGGCCAGGGTGATGGTGCCGCCCACGCCGCCGATCAGCCCGAGGGTGTAGAAGGCCGAGCCCGCCGGCAGGGTCGGTATGAGGCCGCGGATGAGGGCGGGAAGGTCGGGGGCCACGATGACGGCGAGGCCGACGACGGTGACGAACATCACCGCGACGAGGCCGGTCATCAGCTTCTCGAACACCGGATAGCGGTTGAACCAGACGAGGATCAGGCCGAGCACGCCGCAGATCATCGCCCACGCCTTGAGGTCGAGCGCCAGCGGCGTGCGGTCCAGCAGCGCCGCCAGCGGCAGGGCCGAGGCGGTCATGGCCGTGGCCCCGTAGACGAAGCCCCAGACCACCACATAGACGCCGAAATAGGCGCTGGCCCAGTTGAGCCGACCGCCGAACCAGCCGGGGCCGAGGCTGGACCAGCCTTCGAAGATGGTGCGCCCCGAGGCGAGCGACCAGCGGCCGACCGCCTCGGCCAGCGAGATCTTCAACAGGGTCCCGACCAGGGCGGCCCATAGCAGGGCGTAGCCGAACTTCGAGCCGGCGACGAGCGTGGCGACGAGATCGCCCGCCCCCACGCCGGTGGCGGCCGCGACCACCCCGGGGCCGATCAATCGCCAGCGGGAGCCGGGGGGCGGCGCGGTTTCGGTGGGAGCGTCGGACATCGGTCGGCCTCTGCGGAATGGCGCAGCCTAGCCGCGCCGCCGGCCCCTTGTCGCCTGCCTCCGCCGGCGCGGGCTTGACTCGATGTAACCCATAGGTGATATGTAACCCCAAGGTTACAACAAGTTTCGGGGTGAGCGGGATGAACGGGCAGGAGCTTGCGGGCGCGGAGCGGCGGCGTTCGCGCAGATTTCGCCAAGGGCTCGCGGCGCTGGCGGCGGGGGCCCTCGCCACGGCGATCGGCTTCGCCTTCGGCCTGGCGCGGAGCGGCGACGCCGCCACCGGCTGGGGCGTGCTGGCCGGGGTCGGCTTCGGCGTGATGCTGATGGGCGGCGCGGCGGCCTGGCTGAACCGGCCGGGCGACCGCGGCTGGATGGCCGAGGCGCAGGGCGGCAAGCGCGAACGGCTGCAGTCGCGCCGGGCGCAGCAGCTGTTCCTGTTCCCGCTGGTCGCGCTGGTCTTCCTCGGCCTCGCCGTCCAGCCGGTCGGTCGCGTGGTCGCCGGCGAGGGCGGGTTGCGCGACCTGCTGTGGGTCCTCCTCCCTGTCCTCTACGCCTGGGTCACCGCCGCCGTGGCCATGGGCTGGGACCACCACTCCCGCCAGAACCGGCGCTGGCTCGAGGACGAGCTGACCGTGGTGCTGCGCGCGCGGGCGATGACGGCCGCCTTCTTCGTGCTGATGAGCGGAGCCACCGTCGCCCTGGCGCTGATGCTCGTGCGGCCGGGGGTCGGAGCCGTGGCCCTGCTGGCCGCGCTGGCGGCGGGCGGCGTGACGGCCGGCGCCCGCTTCGCCTGGCTGGACCGGGAGGCGGGTCGCGATGGGTGATCCGCGGCTGGCTTCGCGCCTGAAGGAGGCGCGCACCGCGGCCGGGCTGACCCAGGCGGAGCTGGCGGAGCGCGCCGGGGTGTCGCGCAAGACGGTCAACACGGTGGAGAACGGCGTCTTCGTCCCCTCGACCCTGCTGGCGCTGAGCCTGGCGCGGGCCTTGGGCGTCGCCGTCGAGGATCTGTTCTGGCTGGCCGACTGAGCCTCTCGTGCGGCGGGGCGGGACCGGCTAGGGCTGGCGCATGACCGCCCTGCCCCTGAACGAGCTGCTGAGCCTCCTCGCCGCGATGATCGCCGCGGGACTGGTCGGCGGACTGGTCGCGGGGCTGTTCGGGGTGGGCGGCGGCACGGTGATCGTGCCGGCGCTGTTCTACGCCTTCGAGGTGCTCGGCGTCGGCGGCGAGGGCAATCTGCACACCGCCATCGGCACCTCCCTGCTGACCATCGTCGCCACCAGCTGGCGCTCGCTGCGGGCGCACCGCAGCCATGGCGCGGTCGACGAGACGGTGCTGCGCAGCTGGACCCCGTGGGTCGGGGTGGGCGGCCTGATCGGCGCGGCCGTGGCCGGCGTGACCTCGATGGCGGGCCTGGCCCTGGTCTATGGCGTCTGCCTCGCGGCCATCGGCCTGCAGATGGGTCTGATGCCCGAGCGCTTCACCCTGCGCCGTGACCTGCCAACCGGCTGGGGCCGGCGGGCGACGGGAACCGTGATCGGCGGCCTGTCGGCCATGCTGGGCATCGGCGGCGGCAGTTTCGGCGGGCTGACCATGACCCTGTGCGGGCGACCGATCCACCAGGCGGTGGCGACCGCCTCGGGCTTCGGCGTGGCCATCGGCGCGGCGGCGGCGGCGGGGTTCGTGGCGTTCGGCTGGGACGCGCCGGGACGACCGCCCTTGTCGGTCGGCTGGGTCAACGTCCCGGCGGCCGTGGTCATGGGCCTGCTGACCACCGCGGTGGCGCCGTGGGGGGCCCGGCTGGCGCACCGGCTGGATCGGCGCGTGCTGCGACGGGCCTTCGCGCTCTATCTGGTCGGCACGGCGCTGTCGGTGGTGGTGAAGGCGCTGTAGGGCCTAGCCCTCCAGCGTCAGCCGGGTCGGCGTGGCGGTGAAGGCGGAGAGGCGGCCGAGATAGCTCATGCCGAGGAGGGAGTGCGGCAGGCCGTGCTCGACGACCAGGGCGTCGACGTGGTCGACCCGGGCCCCGGCGACGGCGACCGTCTTCAGCCGCACCGGGGCGGCGCGGACCGGACCGGCGGCGGTGGCCAGGGTCGTCGAATAGGCCGGGGCTGACGGCTCGATGCCGAGGGCGGCGGCGTCGGCGCGGGTCAGGACCACCCGGCTGGCGCCGGTGTCGACCATCAGACGGACCGGCCGTCCGTCGATGCGCGCCTCGGCCCAGTAGTGGCCGTCGGCGGCGCGGGCCACCGCGGCCGGGGCCTCGGCCGCCTGGGCCGACCCGCGCAGGCCGCCCGTGTCCATCCACCACAGCACGCTGAGCGAGGAGGCGACGGCGAGCGAAAGGACGCCAACGGAGGACAGGTCGATGCGCATGCGCCGGGGTGTCGCACGGCCTCGGTTGGAATGCGGTGAAGGAGCGTGGTTGGGGGGAGGTTAACGGCGTGGGCGACGGGCGGCCCTGGCGGGCAGCTCCGCCATGATCGCCGCCCGTTCGGCGTCGGTGAGGCGGCTCCAGCCGCCGATCTCCTGCAGGGTGCGATGGCAGCCGAGGCACAGGCCGGTGGCGCCGTCGACGATGCAGACCTGGACGCAAGGCGTGGCGATGGACCGGGGCGGCTGTGGCGGATTTGATGACATCGGTGCGAAATATGCTCCGGCAGCGGAACGAAAACTTGATTCCGGCGGTAGAATGGCCCAGGTTGAGGATGACGCGAAACGACTGAGAGGGTGAGAACCCCTGCGAGCACGACGTGTCTCTTTTCATCGTTCAGCGAAAGGAGACATCGAGAGATGAACGACAAGACCCGGAACCTCCAGCACGCCATGCTGTCCTTCGCCCTGTGGGGCGGCATGCTGGTGAACACGAAGCAGACGAACGGGGCGGGCGACCGCGTGGTCAGCCACCCGTCGAACTTCGAGCCGATCCGGCTGGACAGGGCGCGCCGCTAGGCCGCGCCGCCACGCCGACCGACGGAGCCCCGGCCGCAAGGCCGGGGTTTCGTGCTTCTGGAGACGCAATTGTCGTCGGCCCGGGGATGCGGCACTGTCGGGCCATGACCCTGATCGTGCGCGAGCGGCGGGACGCCGTCGAAATCTGGACCCTCGACCGGGCCGAGCGGCTGAACGCCCTGCCCGACCCGCAGGACGGCGAGGCCTTCGCCGAAGCCTGCGCGGCGGTGAACGCCGACGCGGGTGTGCGCTGCGTGGTGCTGACCGGGGCGGGACGCGCCTTCTCGGCCGGCGGCGACATCAAGGCGATGCGCGACCGGCGCGACCTGTTCGAGGGCACCGGACCCGAGATCCGCGAGCGCTACCGCCGGGTCGTGCACCGCATCGTGCGCTCGCTCTACGGTCTGGAGGTGCCGCTGATCGCCGCCGTGAACGGCGCGGCCATGGGGCTGGGCTGCGACATCGCCGGCCTGGCCGACATCCGCATCGCCGCCAGCGACGCCCGTTTCGGCGTGCCCTTCCTGCGGCTGGGCATCATCCCCGGCGACGGCGGCTCATGGCTGCTGCCGCGCAACATCGGCTATGCGCGGGCGGCGGAGATGCTGTTCACCGGGGAGACCATCGACGCGGCCACGGCGGAACGCTGGGGGCTGGTCAACCATGTGGTCGCGCCCGAGGCGCTGATGACCGAAACCCTGACCACCGCCGGCCGCGTGGCGGCGCACGGGCCGCAGGCGCTGCGGATGGCCAAGGCCCTGTTGCGCCAGGGTCGGGACATGAATTTCGACCAGATGCTGGAGATGTCGGCCGCCATGCAGGCGCTGGCGCACCTGACCGACGACCATGCCGAGGGCGTGGCGGCGGCGCTGGAGAAGCGACCGCCGCGGTTCGGAGCCTAGGCCGCCCCGGTCAGCCCTGGCGGGTCGGCTGGCGCATGGCGCGGTTGGCCGGCACCCCGGCGGCGGCCTCGCGCGGCGCGCCGGCGGTCTCGCCCGGCTTCATGAACTTGACGAGCACCCGTTGGCCGATGAGCAGCGGGGCGTCGCCGGCGGCCACCACCACCTCGACCACGCGCTCGTCGGAGCGCTGCGACGGGTCGTCTGAAGCCAGCTTGCGGGCCCCGAACACGGCGGCGCGGCGCAGCACCGAGCCGACGTAGACCTTGGACGGATCGCCCTCCGGAGTGATCTCGACGGCCTGGCCGACGGTGACGTTGGGGATGTCGGACTCCACGATCTCGGCGCGGGCGATGCGCGGGGCGTCGGGCTCGAGGTCGAACATGTTGGACACGTTCAGCGTCGAGGCCCCGGCTCCGGGGTTGGCGTAGCGGCGCACGATACGGCCGTCGGCCGGGGCCCGGATGACGGTGAGCTCGACGTTGTAGGCGGCCTCGGCCATGCGGGCGCGGGCGGTCTGCACCGAGGCCTGTTGCGAGGACAGCCTCGCCTCGGCGGTGGCGATGGCGTCCCGGGCCTGGTCCAGCCGCTGGGCGGCGACGAAGTTGGTGTCGACCAGGCGCTGGAGTCGCTCGAACTCGCGGCGGGCGGTGGAGATGTCGACCTGGATCTGGCGCAGCTGGCTTTCCGCCTGCGCCACTTCGGCCCGGGCGCGCTGCAGGGCGAGGCGCGCCTCGTCGTCCTCCTGCCGGGCGAGGATCTGGCCGGCGACGACACGATCGCCCTCCTGCACCAGCACCTCGCGCACCACGCCGCCGCGGCGGGCCGCGATCTGGATGATGCCGCCCTCGATATCGACCTTGCCATTGGCCACGGCGGCATAAGGCGTCTCGACCTTCTGCGCCGCCGCCTTCTCGTCGGCCGCCTTCTTCTTCGCCGCGTTGCCGGACATGACGTTGAAGCCGACGACGAGCACCACGATCAGCACGACGCCGATCCAGAGCCACTTGTTCTTCAGAAAGCCAGGCATGGTGTTCTCGGTCCCCGAAAGGCGGTTCAGTGGGACGCCAGGGTGGCGTCGGGGTTGGGCGTGCGGCGTTGATCGTCGATGATCACGCCGTCCTCGATGTGGATGACCCGGTCGGCCCAGGCCTCGAGGCGCGGGTCGTGCGTGACGCAGATGACGGCCGCGCCGTGTTCGGTGGCGGCGCGGCGGAGCAGACGGATCACCACCTGCCCGTTCTCGCCGTCCAGCGCCGAGGTCGGCTCGTCGGCGAACAGGATCTGCGGCTCCTTGGCCAGGGCGCGGGCGATGGCGACGCGCTGTTTCTCGCCGCCCGAGAGGGCGGACGGCCGCTGGTGCAGGCGGTGGCCGAGACCGACCTCCTCCAGCGCGATGGTCGCCTGCCGTTTGGCGTCCGCCTTCGACAGTCCCTGGAACTTCAGCACGACCTCGACCTGCTGCAGCGCCGACAGCGCCGGGAACAGGTTGAAGCCCTGGAAGATGAAGCCGCAGTGGTCGAGCCGGAACTTGTCGATGCGGCCGGAAGACAGTTTCCACAGATCGTCGACGTCGAGAGTGTCGACCCGGCCCGCCTCAGGCCGGAGCAGGCCGGACAGGGCCGCGATCAGGGTCGACTTGCCCGAGCCCGAGGGCCCCATGACCATGGTCAGATCGCCATGCCGCGCGTCGAAATCGACCTTCTTGAGCACCTCGACGAAGCTCTTGCCTGACTTGAAGCGCTTCACTAGGCCCTTGGCCTCGATGGC
>JANJTI010000250.1 GCA_024711185.1 Brevundimonas sp.
GGCGGCGGGGGCGGCGCCCGCCCCGCCCCGGCCCGGCGCGGCCGCCCCGGGCTCTCCGCCCGGCGGAGTCTTCGTCGGCCCTGACGTCACCCTGGAACCGGCCGGCACCTCCCACTTCGTGATCGTCGACGCCGAGGGCAACGCCGTCAGCATGACCACCACGGTCGAAAGCGTGTTCGGTTCCGGGCGGATGGCCGCGGGCTTCTTCCTCAACAACCAGCTGACCGATTTTTCCTTCAGCCCCACGCGGCCCGATGGGGCCCCGGCGGCCAACGCCGTGGCGCCCGGCAAGCGGCCACGGTCGTCGATGGCGCCGGTGGTGATCCTCGACCGCGACGGCCGCTTTCTCGGCGCGCTGGGCTCGCCCGGCGGGACCTCGATCCTCGCCTACAACGCCCGCGCCCTGATCGCCGTGCTCGACTGGGGCCTGCCCATGCAGGCGGCCTTCGACCTGCCCAACCTCGTCGCCCGCGGCGACGGCTTCGGCGCCGACACCGAGCGCTTCAGCCCCGGACTGCGCGCGGCCCTCGCGGCCGAAGGCGTGACCTTGAGGCCCAACGACAGCGAGACCTCCGGCCTCCACGGCGCCCTCTGGCGTCGGCGGCCTGACGGCGTGTGGGCGTGGGACGCCGGCGCGGATGACCGGCGGGAAGGGGTGGCAAGCGTCTCCGGGCCGGGTTCATAGCCCCTGGGCCTGGGACCTACTCGGGCTTGATCGACAGCTGGAACGCCACCAGCCCCTCGGAGACGTCGGTGTCGACGCCATGTCCGGCGCGGAGGCCTTCGGTCTCGATCTCGCGATAGACCAGGCCGAAGGAACTGTGGATGGGGCCCCGGCGCATGGCCACCCCGAGGGAGGCGTCTCCGAGAAACGCGCCGGAATCGTGGCTGACGCCGGAGCGGGCGAAATCGCCATCGCGGGTGCGGGCGAAGTTGTAGCCCACCGCCCGACCCGAGCCGGCGGCGTACAGATACCAGCGCGGACGGTCGCCGAAGGCGTCGGCGCCGTCCGGCACGAGGCGGTCGAGATCGGGCCCGATGCGCAGCGTGGCGCCGGCCTCCGTGGCGCCTCCGCGGCTGCCGACCCCGACGCCGACATGCGGCGTTAGGGTGACGTCGAGGCCCGACTCGGTCCGCCCCAGCGTCTCGGTCCAGCCCCGGGTGTAGGTCAGATCGTAGTGCTCGGCGTCCATCACTGCCCGGTCCAGCGGCCCCGGCGGCAAGGGCGAGCCGTCGGCGCGGCGAAGCCGCCCTTCCGTGCGCAGGCTCAGACGATCGCTGAAGCCGTCGCTCTCGAAACGCACGGCCCGGCTGGACACGGCCCACGGGGAGCCGGCCCCGCCCGCGCGGCCGTACTCGCCGCGATCCCAGGCGACCGCCGGCTCGCGGCCATCGATGTCGGCGAAGGCGTCGTCGTGGCTCAGGCGGGTGAGGAGGTTAGACACCGTGGTCGGCCGCTCCGGCGTCACGCTCCACGGGTCGGGCAGGGCGACCTGACCGGTCACGGCTTCGCCGGCGACCCCTGGAGCCGCCACGGCGATGCTGACCAGAACTCCGGCGACAGACGCCACTGCACGCATCAACGGTCCCCTCAGTCCGTTAACGAATTCGACCCTGCACCATCCGGGCCGTCCCGCCAACTGACATTTTCACGCCACAGAACTGCCTCGACGAACGGCAGCGCTGTGCGCGGGTTCCATACGGCGGCGCTCGCCGCCGGGCGTCAGCCGGTTACTGGCAGGCCAGGCACTCGTCGTAATCGGTGCGGGCGACTGCGAACAGGTCGGGCTGGTTGGGATCGACCTCGGGCTCGCCCGCCTTGTCCTCGGCGCCCGCGAACGCCGCCCGCTGCACCGATTTGGAGCGCAGGTAGTAGAGCGACTTCACGCCCCGCTCCCAGGCCGACCAGTGCAGCATGTGCAGGTCCCACTTGTCGACGTCGCCGGGGATGAACAGGTTGATCGACTGGGCCTGGCAGATCTCGGGCGCGCGGTCGGCGGACAGTTCGACCACCCAGCGCTGGTCCAGTTCGAAGGCGGTCTTGAACACAGCCTTCTCGTCGTCGGACAGCTGCTCGAGGTGCTGCACCGAGCCCTCGTGCTCGAGGATGGAGCTCCACACCGCCTCGGTGTCGATGCCCTTCTCCCCCAGCAGCTTCTCCAGGTAGGGGTTCTTGACCGCGAAGGAGCCCGACAGGGTCTTGTGGGTGTAGATGTTGGCCGGGATCGGCTCGATGCCGGCGCTCGTGCCGCCGCAGATGATCGAGATCGAGGCGGTCGGGGCGATGGCCAGCTTGTGCGAGAAGCGCTCCATGACGCCGCGCTCGGCGGCGTCCTCGCAGGGGCCCTTCTCCTCGGCCAGCAGGCGGCTGGCCTTGTCGGCCTCGCGGCGCAGGTGCTTGAACAGGCGCATGTTCCACGACTTGGCCATGGCGCTCTCGAATGCGACGCCCTGCTGCTGCAGGAAGGAGTGGAAGCCCATCAGACCCAGGCCTACCGAGCGCTCGCGCTTGGCCGAATAGACGGCGGCGGCCATGGCCGGCGGCGCGCGGCGGATGAAATCCTCGAGCACGTTGTCGAGGAAGCGCATCAGGTCCTCGACGAAGCGCGGCTCCTCGCGCCACTCGAGGAATTTCTCGGCGTTGACGGACGACAGGCAGCAGACCGCTGTGCGGTCGACGCCGAGGTGGTCGCGACCGGTGTGCAGCATGATCTCGGCGCACAGGTTGGACTGCTTCACCGACAGGCCCAGCTCGCGCTGGTGCGGGGCCATCTGGCGGTTCACCGTGTCGGAGAAGATCAGGTAGGGCTCGCCGGTCTGCAGGCGGATCTCGAGGATCTTCTGCCACAGGGTGCGGGCGTCGACCGTCTTCATCACCTCGCCGGTCTTCGGCGACTTCAGCTCGAACGGCTTGCCGTCGCGCACCGCCTCCATGAAGGCGTCGGTGATCGAGATGCCGTGGTGCAGGTTCAGGGACTTGCGGTTGAAGTCGCCCGAGGGTTTGCGGATCTCGAGGAATTCCTCGATCTCCGGGTGGTGGATGTCGAGGTAGACGGCGGCCGAGCCGCGCCGCAGCGAGCCCTGGGAGATGGCCAGGGTCAGCGAGTCCATCACCCGGATGAAGGGGATGATGCCCGAGGTCTGGCCGGCGCCCTTGACCTTCTCGCCGATGGAGCGGACGCCGCCCCAGTAGGTGCCGATGCCGCCGCCGTTCGAGGCGAGGGCGACGTTCTCGTTCCAGACGTTCTGGATGCCGTCGAGGCTGTCGCCGACGGCGTTGAGGAAGCAGCTGATCGGCAGGCCGCGGTCGGCGCCGCCGTTGGACAGCACGGGGGTGGCCGGCATGAACCACAGCTTCGACATGTAGTCGTAGACGCGCTGGGCGTGGTCGGCGTCGTCAGAGAAGGCGGTCGCGACGCGGGCGAACATGTCCTGGTAGGACTCGCCCTTCAGCAGATAGCGGTCCTCCAACGTCTTCTTGCCGAAGTCGGTCAGCAGGGCGTCGCGCGTGCGGTCGATCTGGATCGAGGGGACCAGCGACAGATGCGGTCGCTGACCGGTCTCCGCCGCCTCGACCGCCTGGAATTCCACCGTCTTCAACGCTTCGCCGCCGGCCATCGGATATCGCCCTGAACAAAATCGAGAAACTGACTGCCTGCGCCGCCAACCACAGCATCTAGTGGCCGTAGCGCTCCCCAAGCCCACATATGGGGCGCAGATGGCTAACCAACCGTCAACGGGCTTGACGATCACTTTCTGGGCGAATCGCGATCAAGGCGGGGGATGAGCCTGTGGACGGCCCGCGACGACGGCGTGACGCGGGACGGCGATTCCGGATCACGAACGCGTGAGCGGAACGTCCCACAAGCGGGACCGTTTGCCTCGCCATGACCCGCGACGCCGCCCTCGACCTCCTGCGCCGGACCCTGCGTCTGGCGCGTGCCGAAATCGCCGCCCTGGCTGCCTTGATGGTGCTCGCGCTCGGCGTTCTGACCTTCATCGAGGTCGCCGACGACATGACCGAGGCGGACGGCCGCGCCTTCGACGAGGCCGTGCTGCTGTGGCTCCAGCCGGTCGCCGGAGAGCCGCGCGGGCCGTGGTGGCTGCATGAGGCCGCCGCCGACCTGACTTCGCTGGGCGGCATCTCCGTCCTCGCCCTGTTCGCCCTGATCGCCTTCACCTTCCTGCTGATCCAGCGCAAGCGGCTGTCCGCCGCCCTGCTTGCGGCCGGCCTCGCCGGCGGCGTCGCGCTCAGTGAAGGCCTCAAGGCCCTGTTCGAACGCGAGCGCCCGCCCGCCGCCTACCAGGCGGTGGAGACCCTGAATGCCAGCTTTCCGTCGGGCCACGCCCTGCTGGCGACGGTCTTCTATCTGAGCCTGGGGGTCATGCTGACCCGCGCCCTGCCGCGCCGCCGGCTCAAGGCGTTCATTCTGGGGGCGGCCATGCTGATCGCCGCCCTGGTCGGGCTCACCCGCGTCTATCTTGGCGCTCACTGGGCGTCGGACGTCGTCGCCGGCTGGTGCGCCGGGGCGGCCTGGGCCATGGCCCTGTGGCTGGTCGCCTGGGCGGTGCAGCGGCGTCAGGCTCGCCACGCCGGCGGCTTGCACGACGCCGCGCCCGCCGCTACAGACCCCGCCGTCATCGGGGAGTAGCCGCCCGCGCCTTTCAGCGGGGTTCGCGTCAACACACTTTCCCTCGCCCGGAGGGAATGGCGCGATCGGACCTTCGGGTCTTGGCAAGACCGCTGGCTTCGCAGGGCGCTTCCACGCGGGGGTCCGGCTGCGAACGCCACAGGTCCGTCCGCCGAGGCCCCCGCGCACGAAGACATCTTGGACGCCTTCCTGATCTCGACGGGCCTCGTCTCCATCGCCGAGATCGGGGACAAGACCATGCTGCTGGCCATCGTGCTGGCTGCAGCCTGGCGGCGGCCGCTGCCGATCCTGCTCGGCATCCTCGCCGCCACCCTCGGCAATCACCTGTTCGCCGCCGTCGCCGGGGCGGTGCTGTCGCACTGGATGCACGGGCCGTGGGTGCGCTGGGTCGTCGGCCTCGCCTTCCTCGGCTTCGCGGGCTGGGCACTGATCCCCGACCGCTTCGACGAGCGACCCGACACCACCGAGAAGACGTTCCCGGGCGTGTTCTGGACCACGACCGCAGCCTTCTTCGTCATCGAGATGGGCGACAAGACCCAGGTCGCCACCGCCATGCTGGCCGCCCAGTTCCAGTCCGTCGCGGCCGTCGTCGCCGGCTCGACCCTCGGCATGATGCTGGTGAACGGGCCGGCGGTGTTTCTGGGGGAG
This sequence comes from Brevundimonas sp., assembly GCA_024711185.1. Taxonomy (GTDB): domain Bacteria; phylum Pseudomonadota; class Alphaproteobacteria; order Caulobacterales; family Caulobacteraceae; genus Brevundimonas. Next base: position 5,301 of record JANJTI010000250.1, read on the forward strand.
GCGGCGGCCCGTCGTTTGCCGCTGAGGTGGATCCGCATCGCCGCCGCGCTGGGATTCGCGGCGACAGGCCTGTGGGTTCTGGCGACGGGTTGATATAGACCGGCCCCTCCCCGAGCCGTTCCGAGCCCTCCATGTCGCATCTGCTCCGCCTCGTTGCGGTCGCCATCCTGATCGTCTCGCTGACCCTGATGCTCGGCCCCTTCGGCAACGTCGAGGCCGCCAGCGGCGTGTGGGACAAGGGCGCTCACTTCGTGGTCTTCGGGCTGATCCTGTGGAGCCTGGGCGTCCTCTTCCGGCGGCTGCCGCGGACTGTCGCGGCCCTCCTGGCGCTCGCTCTCGGCGGCGCGGTGGAGGTGGTGCAGGGCCTCGTCGGCCGCGACGCCAGCTGGGGCGACCTGCTGGCCGACGGCCTCGGCATCGCCGCAGCCCTGCTGCTGTGGGCGGCGTGGCGCGGCTTCCGGCCGCGAACCGCTTTTCAGACCTCGAACACCCGGTAGGGCGTCTCGCCCAGGGTCCGCAGCACCGGCAGGGCGACATTGAACACCGGCGTGCCCTTGTTGGTCCGTCCCTCCGCCGCCCCGCGATGGGCGTGGCCGTGCACCACCAGACTGATGTTGTCGTAGCGATCCACGGTTTCGCCCAGCCGCGACGAGCCCAGGAAGGCGTGGATCTCGGGTGGTTCGCCCATCACCGTGTCGACCACCGGCGAATAGTGCAGCACCACCACCGACCGTTCGGTCCGCAGCATGCGGATCGAGTTCTCAATGGTGTTGGCGTCGTCGACGGCTTCCTGCACGAAGCGCTTGATCGAGTCCTCGCCAAACGAGCTGAGCATATAGCGGCCGAAGCCGCCGACGAAGCCCTTGCCGCCGGCGAAGCCGACGCCCTCGATCTCGTAGGCCTGGCCGTCCAGCACCTTCACCCCGGCGTCGCAGAGCAGGTCCTTGACCGTCTCCGGCTGGCCGCACTCATGCTCGTGATTGCCCAGCACCCCCACCATCGGAATGCGGCAGTGGCGCAGGTCCTCGAGCAGGATCTCGACCTCGCGGGTCTTGCCGAAATTCGTCAGGTCGCCGCACAGGCACAGCACGTCGGCGTCCTCGTTCACCCGATCGAAAAGGTCCCGGTGCGGCCGCTCGTGCGCCTCGCCGACGTGCAGATCGCCGACCGCCGCCACCCGCAGCTTCTTCGCGGGGCCGGGCTCCAGTCCCGGCTGCGGCGTCTGCGGATCGGGGTGGTCAGTCGATGGGTTCATGTCGCTCCTCGAGGCCCTTGCCGACCACGTCGCCGAAGCCCCACTCCGTGATGTCGGCGATGTAATCGCGAGGACTGAACAACCGTCCGCGGCACACCTTGATCCGCGGCGCGGGCAGGTCGACCTGGGCCTGCAGCCGCTCGGTCAGCTCGGCGATCAGCCAGCGCGGGGTCTTGTCTCGCTCGGTGGGGTAGGCGAAGCGGAAGTTCAGCAGGTGCGCCAGCAGGACCTCCCAGTACAGGTCCATCTGGTCCAGCAGGCTCTTCCAGTCGATGGCGTCGGCCTGCTTCAGGATGACGTGGTTCACGTCCGCCCCGTCGTAGCGGTAGCGGTCCTGGATGAAGACCTTGGAGAGGATCAGCGCCGTCGGCGGGGTGATGCCGACGCGGTGTCCGTAGACCTCGATGGCGTCGTCGCCGAACCAGCTGTCGTTCACCGCGATGGTGCCGTTCGACATCGCGAAGATGACATCGAAGAAGTGCTTGTCGTCCTTCCACACCTTGGCGATCCAGCGCTCGTCCTCGACGTCGGTGCGGAACCCGCGCGCCTGGAAGAAGGCGAGGATGCGCGGGTAGTCGCCCGGCTTGCAGAACACGTCGAGATCCTTGGTCGGTCGCCGGATGCCGGTATAGGCGGTGACCGCATAGGTGCCCGAGAGCAGGAAGGGGATGCCGCTCTCCTTCAGGAGGCGCAGCGCCTCCTCGTAGAAGGCGACGGCCTCGGGCGGCGGGCTGAAGCCGGGGTCGGGAACGGTGTCTGACATCGAATTCCGCACTCTCCGCGACGCAGGAGGCGGCGCGGTCGGGAGAACGGCCCCGCTCCCGCGCCGGTTCCTCATTCGTCCCCGGCGTCGGCCAGGACTCCATTTTGTTTACGGATTTCGCGCTAGGGGTGTCCGGTCGGGTAGGAGCCGGGAGGACATCCGGTTGAGGGGTCGGTGGCGTTTGTTCAGGCACGAGGCGGGCCGCGTGGCGGGGCCGCCGCCGTGGGTCTACGTGCTGCTGTTCGCCGCCTCGCAGCTGCTCGGCCACTGGAGCGTGGCGACCTACGGAGCCGTGGTCGTCTGGCTGTCCAACGGCGTCGTGGCCGCGGCCCTGCTGCAGTTGCACCGACGGCCCGCGACGATGGTGCTTGCGGCCTGCTTCGCCATCAACCTGTTCAGCAACCTGTTCCGGGGCGATCCCGGGGTCTTCCTCTGGATTAACCCGCTGCTGAACCTTGGCGAGGCCTCCCTCGCCGCCGTTCTGGCCCGACGTTACTGCGGCGCCGCGCTGGACATGCGCCGACCGCGCCGCCTCGTCCTCTTCACCGGCTGCGCGGCCGCCGCCGTGGCGATCACCAGCCTGGTGGGGATGGGGCTGCTGTGGCTGCTGCGCGGGCCGCCGGCGGCGGTGTGGTTCTTCCAGCTGCAGAAATTCTTCGTCATGGAGCTGATGGGGCTGCTGCTCGTCACGCCCATCCTCCTGCTGCTCGCCCGCCGTCACCGTTTCGCCGGCCTGGCCCGCGCGCGGTGGCCCGAGGCCGTCGCCCTGATGACGTTGATGGTCTTTGTGACCACATGGGTCTTCTGGCAGACCGACTCGCCGCTGCTCTTCCTCACCGTCATGCCCATGCTGCTGATCGGTCTGCGGCTTTCGCCGACGATGACCGCGGCGGCCCTCATCGTTCTGGCGGCGCTGAGCGGTGCGGCGACGCTGACCGGCCACGGCCCGGTGCATCTGGCCCGGCTCGGGGCCGCGCCGGGGCTGGAGTCGATCCCGCCCATCTTCCGCCAGCTGGGCGTGTACAACCTGTACATCCTGACCATGGTGGCGACGGTCCTGCCGCTCAGTACGGTGATGACCGAGCGCCGGCGTCTGGAGACGCGGCTGCGCGCCCGGACCGCCGCGGCGCAGGAGGCCCGCCGTCGGGCCGAGGACGCCGCCTCCGCCCGCTCACGATTCCTGGCGATGATGAGCCACGAGATGCGTACGCCTCTCAATGGCGTGGCCGGCTTCGCCGATCTGCTCGCCGACCGTCCCGGGCTGGACCCGGAGGCGGTGCGGCACGCCCGTCATATCCGCCAGTCGTCGGACGCCCTTCTGAGGCTGGTCGAGGACATCCTGGATTTCGCGCGCGGCGACGACGCCGTCTCGCCCGAGCCGGTCGACCTGGCCGCAGTGGCGCGCGACGCCGCCGCCCATGGCGAGGCCGCGGCGGCGGGGCGAACGCTTTCGATCGTCGTCGACGATCGCCTGCCGCCCCGCGCCCGTTACCTCGCCGATCCCCGGGCGCTCCACCAGGCCTTGCATCCGCTCGTCGCGAACGCGGTCAAATTCACCTCCGAAGGCGAAGTCCGGCTGCGCCTTGAGCGGGCCGCCGACGGCGTGACGGTCCAGGTGTCCGACACCGGCTGCGGTATCGCGCACGACCTTCTGCCGCGTCTGTTCGAAGCTTTCGCCCAAGGGGATGCTTCGATCAGCCGTGTCCATTCCGGCGTGGGTCTCGGCCTTGCGCTGGCGGCACGCCACGTCCGTCGCCTCGGCGGCCGGATCGACGTCGACAGCAGGCCCGGCGAGGGCTCAACCTTCACCCTCCACCTGCCGCTGCCCCGCATCGCCGACGCGCCGGAAACGCCCCCCTCCGCCCCCGAGGTCGACCCGCCCGCCGCCTCGGCGGCCGGTTCCACCCCGGCCATGGCCGGCGCTCCGGTCACCCCCGGGACTGAACCGCAACCGGACGACCCGGATGGGCAGGCCCCCCGCGTCCTCGTCGTCGACGACCACCCGGTCAACCGCGAGGTCGCCCGCATCATGCTTGAGGCGCTCGGCTGCGAAGTGGCCGAGGTCGGCGACGGCGTCGAGGCCCTTGACGCCGTTCAGGCGCTGCCGTTCGACCTGGTGCTGATGGACGTGCGTATGCCGCGCATGGACGGGCTGGAGGCGACTCGCCGGATCCGGGCCCTGACGGGCGAGCCGCGCGGCCTGGCCATCGTCGCCATGACGGCGGACGCCATGCCCGAGGATGTCGAGCGCTGCCTCGCCTCGGGCATGAACGCCCACCTCGCCAAGCCGATCAACCAGGCCGGCCTGTTCGCCGTCGTGACCCGCGCCCTCGCCGGGGACCTTCCGCCCCCCCGTCTGCCTGTGGCGGCTTAGGCCGAGAGAAGCCTTACCCCGCCGGAAACCGCTCGGCCCAGAATGCCTTCAGCTCCGGCAGGGCGTCGACCCGCTCCACAACTGCATGCATCCGCGGCGCGATCTCGGCGAAGCGTCGGCGGCGGGGCGTCCAGCGGCTGGCGACCGCGACGTAGAGGTCCAGCACCGTGAGTTCCTCGCCGAGAAGGTACCGGTCCGGCGCGATCTGGCTCTCCATTGCGGCCCAGCACTCAGCGACGCGTTCCGCCGTCCGCTCCTTGATCAGCGCCTGCGCCGCCGGACCGTCGCCGGCGAGGCGGGAGGGCTCGTCGCGCACCCAGAACATCGAATAGATCGAGGCCGGGATGAAGGTCATCCAGCGCAGGAACTGGCCCCGCCGCGGATCGCCGGGCTCAGGCGCCAGCGCCGCCTCCGGGTGCTGTTCGGCCAGCCAGATCAGGATGGCGGCGCTCTCGGTGAGGGTCTCGCCCTCCGGCGTCACCAGCACGGGAATCTGACGCATCGGATTGACCGGAGCGACCTTGTCGCGCTCGGCCTCGTCCCGCCAGGTCACGGCCTCGATGACCTCGAAGGGCGCGCCGATCAGGGTCAGCGCCGCCTCCACCGGAACCGAGCCCGAGCCGGCGGCGCCGTAGACGGTGTAAGTCATGGTGAGAGCTCCCGGGACGCAGGCCGGAGCATGACCCGCACGGGCGAAGAGCGCGTCCCCGATTCTCCTCGACGAGGGAGAAGGCCCGCTTGTCGCTGTCCTGTTTTCCCCACCTCCGTCCCCGGAATTCTGAACGCTCACCACCACATCTAGCGGTCGCGAAAAATGTGATCGCAATATAGCCGCATTCTCGCTTGGCGCCGGGCCGGTCCGGCCGCATGGTGGGCGTCGCTCCTTCCGCCTGCCAGTCGAGTCGACCGATGAACGCGCACGTCCAGCTTACGCCCTCCCGGCCCGGCCTTCTGACCCCGTCGGCCGCCTACAAGCCGTTCCGCTACCCGTGGGCCTTCGACATGTGGAAGAAGCAGCAACAGGTTCACTGGCTGCCGGAAGAGGTGCCGCTGGGCGAGGACTGCAAGGACTGGGCGGCCAATCTGAACGACGCCGAGCGCAACCTGCTGACCCAGATCTTCCGCTTCTTCACCCAGGCCGACATCGAGGTCCAGGACAACTACATGGAGCGCTACGGTCGGGTGTTCAAACCGACCGAGGTCAAGATGATGCTGGCGAGCTTCGCCAACATGGAGACCGTCCACATCGCGGCCTACGCCCTGCTGCTCGAGACCATCGGCATGCCCGAGAGCGAGTTCGGGGCGTTCATGGAATACGAGGCCATGCGCGACAAGCATGACTTCATGGGCCGCTTCGGGGTCGAGACCGACGCGGACATCGCCCGGACGCTCGCCATGTTCGGCGGCTTCTCGGAAGGCCTGCAGCTTTTCGCCTCGTTCGCGATGCTGATGAACTTCCCGCGCCAGAACAAGATGAAGGGCATGGGCCAGATCGTCTCGTGGTCGGTGCGCGACGAGAGCCTGCACTGCGAGGGCATCATCAAGCTGTACCATGCCTTCAACAAGGAAACCGGGGCGGTGACGAAGACGGTCGCCGACGACATCGTCGAGTGCTGCCGCACCGTGGTCGACATGGAGGACAAGTTCATCGATCTGGCCTTCGAGATGGGCCCGGTGAACGGCATGACCCCGGACGACATCAAGGCCTACATCCGCTTCATCGCCGACTGGCGCCTGCGTCAGCTGCAGCTGCCTGAGCTGTACGGCGTCAAGGACAACCCGCTGCCGTGGCTGCAGGCCCTGCTGTCCGGCGTCGAGCACGCCAACTTCTTCGAGGCCCGCGCCACCGAGTACTCCAAGGCGGCCACCAAGGGCTCGTGGCACGGCCCCGAGGGCGTCTGGGGCAGCTTCGACGCCATGATGAAGCGTCGCAAGGAAGAGGCCGCCGCGGAGGCCTGACCGCCGCGGGCGTCGCCGCCTACCAGGGCGTGGCGGGCGGGGCGGTCACGCAGCGGCGGCCGCTGGCCCGGCAGCGGGCCACCGCCGCCTCCCACGCCGCCCGCTCGCGCTCATACTGCGCCTGCGCCGCTTCCGCCGCCGCAACATCGGCCTCCCACTGCGCGCGGGCGGTTTCGGCGGCCGCGGCCTCCGCCCGCCACTTGGCGTCCTCGGATTCCCACGCGGCCTGCGCCTCGGCCTCGGTCTGCGCCGCCGCCGCATTGCGCGCCGCGACCTCGGCGTTCAGCTGCACGGTCGCGGCGACCTCGGCGGGGTTCTGCTCGGCGTCCGGCGCTCGATGGTAGCTCTCGCCGCGCTGGCGCAGCCATTCCTCGGATCCGGGAACCACCTGCGGCGTCCCGGCGAAAGCAGGGGCGGCGACGGTCAGGGCCGCGACTCCGGTCAGGATGATGCGATGCATGGCCTTCTCCTCCAGTCTGGCGGCCCCGTGGGCCGCGGACACCGTATCTGATAACGCCGTTCGGGCGCAGTCAGTTCGGCAACCTCAACTCGAACACCGTGCCGTCGGGGCCGGTCTCCAGGAGTTCGAGGGAGCCGCCGTTAAGCTCCGCCAGCTCGCGGGATATGGTCAAGCCCAGACCGCTGCCGCCGGATGCTCGCCCGCTGACGAAGGCCTCGAACAGTCGGTCCGCCAACCGCGGCGGAATGCCCGGGCCGTCGTCCGCGATCCGGACGACGCACGCTGTCTCGCCGGCTTCCGCCGTGACCCGCACCGTTCCGCGGCCCGCTCGCGTCCCGTCCCCCTCGATCGCCTGCCGGGCGTTGCGCATCAGGTTGACGAGGATCCGGTGCAGTTGCTCCGGGTCGGCGCTGACCGCGCAGCGGGCGGGCAGGCTCTTGACCAGCCGCACTCCGTCGGGGGTCAGCCCCGCGTCTTCCGCAGCGGCGGTAATCGCCGCCGCCAGCGGCAGCCGCGTCTTCTGCGGCGCAGGCTCCTCGCTGCGGCCGTACTCCAGCACGTTGCGCGACAGGGCCGCGGCGCGGCCCAGGGCCCGCTCGAGCCGAGGCAGGGCCTTCGCCACCTGCGGGTCAGGCGAGGCCGCCAGTCGCTCGGACGCCATCTGGGCCGAGGTCAGCATGTTGCGCAGATCGTGATTGATCTTGGCCACCGCCTCGCCCAGCGCCACCAGGCGGGCCCGCGAGCGCAGGGACTGGCGAACCTCCTCCTGCATGCGCGACAACTCGCGCTCGACCCGCCCGATCTCGTCGTTGCGCTCGCCGGGCGGGTCGCCTTCGGCCTCGGGGTCGCGGGCGAACCGCTCGATGGAGCGGGTCACCCGGCGCAGCGGCTGCAGCACCAGCACCGCGAGACCGGCGTAGAGCAGGCCCCCCGCGACCAGCGAAATCAGCAGCGAGGTCAGCAGGCTGTTGAGCAGGAAGGTGCGCAGTTCCTGCTTCAGCGGTTCGGCGGGGGCGAGGATCTCGATGAAGTCGCCGGAGCGATAGCGCGGCCGGGCCTGCACCCGGATCGAGCGGTCCGGATGCCCGAACAGGGTGCGCCACGGATCGAGCAGGCGCGTCACCGGCCGGTCCCGTCGCAGGTCGATCAGTTCGGGGGTGCGCGGCAGGTTGGGCGCCTGCAGTAGCAGCCGCCGCACGCCCTGGTCGCCGACGACCACGGCCTGCACCCCGCCGATGGCCAGCAGTTGGTCGGCCGTCTCATCCTCGACCGCGGAATAGGGCAGGGCCTCGACCCCCACCGATGCGAGCTCCGCCGACTGCAGCCGGTCCAGCAGCCACCGCTCGTGGAAGCTCGCCGCGCTGGGGGCGACGATCAGCACCTCGACGACGGCCGCGAAGGCGAAGGTCAGCAGCAGCAGCCGCCACGCGAGGGCGTCCGGCGCGTGGAAACCCAGACGCTCGCGCCAGTCGGCGGGCGCGCCGAGGCGCCCTCGCAGCTCGCTCAACAGGGTGCGGGCGCCGGTCATGCCGTCCCCAACGCAAAGCCCGTGCCGAAAGCTGCGCCGTTCACGCCGCGCGTCTCCGGGCCAGCGTCTTCTGGACCGCCTTGAGGGCGAACGGCAGGACGACGGCCAGCACGAACACCCCCGCCATCGGCGCCCAGAAGCGGGCGAACAGGGCCTGGAAGTCGGGGTTCGGGTCCTCGGCGAGGAGGAGGTTCAGCCGGGCGCCTATCCAGCAATAGATGGTGTGCGCGGGCAGCAGGCCGATCACGGTCGCCAGGGTGTAGGGCCGCAGCTTCACCGCCATCAATCCGGCCGCGACATTAATCATGTGGAAGGGCACCACCACCGCCAGCCGCGAGCCCAGCACATACCAGAAGGTGTCGCGGTCGATCGCCGCGCAGACCGCCTGCATCAGCCCCCTGTCCTGCTCGGCCCGGTCGCGCAGGGACTGTCCCAACGCGGTGCGCGCCACGCCGTAGACGATCAGGGCCCCCGCCGTCGCCGCCACCGAGGTCGACAGGCCGCCGACCCAGGGTCCGAAGAGGTAGCCTGCGGTGATGGTCACGAAGAACACCCCCGGCACCACGCTCGCGGTCAGGACCGCGAAGACCGCCATCAGGATCAGCAAGCTCAGCAGGTAGTTGTCGGCCGTGAAATCCCGCAGCGCCTGCCCATGCTCGCGCAGGGTGTCGAGGGACAGGTAACGGTTCCAGCCCATGCCGAAGATCAGGGCGATGACGCCCGCCAGCACGATCAGGGGCAGGAAGCGCTTCAGCCGGTCCATTCTCTCTCCGCGAGGGGCTCCCGGCGTTGACTCGGCGGGCCCGTCCCCTTATACGCCCGCCCTTCCTGCGGCGGACGTCTCTCCGTCGCCCGTAAAGACCACAAGAGTGAGGAGCCGACCGTGAAGCGGACCTATCAGCCGTCGCGACTCGTGCGCAAGCGCCGTCACGGCTTCCGTTCGCGGATGGCCACCAAGAACGGTCAGAAGATCGTGGCCCGCCGCCGCGCCAAGGGCCGCAAGCGCCTGACGGCCTAGGCCTTCCGTTCCTCCCTCCGGGGAGGGGGACCATGCGAAGCATGGTGGAGGGGCCTGACCCGGACCCGGTGGATGCGGATTTCCGCCTCCACCGCTTCGCGGTCCCCCTCCCCCGAAGGGGGAGGACAATGCAGCAGACCCTGAAAATCGAGCGCCTGAAGTCGCGGCCCCAGTTTCTGGCGGCCGCGAAAGGCGTTTCCCAGGCCCGCGGCGCCGTGGTCGTCCAGCGCCTCGACCGGCGCGACGGCGACCCCGTCACCCGCGTCGGTTTCACGGCGACCCGCAAGATCGGCGGCGCGGTCGTCCGCAATCGCGCCAAGCGCCGCCTGCGCGAGGCGGCGCGGGCGCTCGTTCCCCTCCACGGCCTCCCCGGCAGCGACTATGTCTTCATCGCCCGCATGGGCACCGCCGACCGCCCGTGGGAGCGTTTGCTTGACGACGTGAAATCGGCGCTTACAAGGCTCGCGACCCCGCGAACGGCGCCCGAAGACGCGCCTCCAGCGTCTCGCCCGCCCACGTCCGCCGGCCAGGATTCCTGACTCCATGCCCCCTCAAGACAACAGCCGCAACACGATCCTCTTCGTCGTGATCGCGGCGATCATGCTGCTCGGCTACAGCTATTTCGTCATGCAGCCGCAGGCGGAGAAGCGCCGCGCCGCCCAGCAGGCCGCGGCCGAGCAGACGACCCGGAGCCCGGTCACGACCCCCTCGCCCAGCGCCGCCATCTTCACCACCGACCGCACCGCGGCGATGGCGACGTCGGTCCGGGTGCCGATCGAAACGCCGAAGCTGCGCGGCTCGCTGTCGCTGACCGGCGCCCGCATCGACGACCTGTTCCTGACCGACTACCGCGAACGCCTCGACCGGGACTCGCCGGCGGTCGAACTGTTCCGCCCGGAAGGCATGCGCCACGCCTACCAGGCCCTGTTCGGATGGAACGGCCCCAACATTCCGGGCGGGGTGCCCGGCAAGGATACCCCGTGGCGGCTCACCGAGGGCGCGACGCTGACGCCGACGACGCCGGTCACCCTGGTCTGGGACAACGGCGCCGGCCTGCGCTTCACCCGCCGCATCTCGGTCGACGACAGCTACATGTTCACGGTGACCGACACGGTCGCCAACTTCTCGGCCCAGCCGGTCACCCTCGCCCCTTGGGGTCGTGTGGAGCGCCAGGGCGTGCCGGACGAGCTGGGCCGCAACCAGATCCTGCACGAGGGCGCCATCGGCACCTTCGGGAACGGCGACGGCTACACCACCGAGCAGCTCAAGTATGGCGGCTGGATCAAGAAGCCGGTGCAGGAGCACGAATCGACCGGCGGCTGGCTGGGCATCACCGACAAGTACTGGATGTCGGCGCTGATCCCCCCGCAGGGCGAGCGTATCGAGGCCGCCTTCCGCGTTTCCGGCGAACAGCGCGAGTCCGCCGTCCATTCGGCGACCATGCTGGGCGAGGCGCACACCATCGCGCCGAACCGCCAGATCACCGAGACCACCCGGCTGTTCGCCGGCGCGAAGCGCAACGAGGTGCTGGCCGCCTACGAGAAATCCCTCGACCTGCCGCGCTTCATCTACGCCATCGACTGGGGCTTCCTGTTCTTCCTGACCCGCCCGATCTTCATCATCATCGAGTTCTTCTACGGCATCCTCGGCAACTTCGGCCTCGCCATCCTGGCGCTGACCCTCGTCGTCCGGCTCGTGATGTTCCCCCTGGCCAACAAGGCCTACGAGAGCATGTCGAAGATGCGGAACCTCCAGCCGAAGATGGAGGAGATCAAGAAGAAGTACCCGGACGACGCGCCGAAGCAGCAGCAGGAGCTGATGGCGCTGTACCAGAAGGAGAAGATCAACCCGCTGGCCGGCTGCCTTCCGCTGCTGCTCCAGATTCCGGTCTTCTACGCCGTCTACAAGATGCTGTTCGTGACCATCGAGATGCGTCACGCGCCCTTCTTCGGCTGGCTGCAGGATCTGTCGGCCAAGGACCCGACCATGATCTGGAACCTGTGGGGCCTCCTGCCGTGGGACCCCGCGGCGGTGCCGCTGCTCGGGCCGCATCTCGCCGGGACCTTCTCGCTCAGCATCCTGGCCATCGTCTACGGCCTCACCATGTGGCTGCAGATGGCCATGAGCCCGCCGGCGCCCGATCCGATGCAGCGCCGCCTGTTCCAGCTGATGCCGATCGTCTTCACCTTCATCATGGCCACCTTCCCGGCCGGCCTGCTGCTCTACTGGGGCTGGTCGAACGTCCTGACCATCGTCCAGCAGTACGTGATCATGCATCGCCTGAAGGCCGAAAACCCGATCGACACCTTCTTCGCGCGTCTCAAGAAGGCGAAGGCCTAGGGTGGAGGACTTCACCCCCGAGGAGCTGGAGCAGGCGCGCATCCTGTTCGCGCGACCGGCCACCTTCGTCATGGGGTGCGCGAAGATCGAGCAGCTGCCGGAGCCCGACCTGCCGGAGGTCGCCTTTGCCGGCCGCTCGAACGTCGGCAAGTCCAGCCTGATCAACGGCCTCGTCGGCATGTCCAAGCTGGCCCGCGCCTCCAACGAGCCGGGCCGAACGCGCGAGGTCAACTTCTTCGACCTCGACGGAAAGATGCGGCTGGTCGACCTGCCCGGCTACGGCTGGGCCAAGGCCTCGAAGGCGACGGTGAAGAAGTTCCAGGACCTCGGCCGCGACTACCTGCGCGGGCGCGTCACCCTGAAGCGGGTCTACCTGCTGATCGACGCCCGTCACGGCCTGAAGAAGGTCGACGACGAGGCGCTGGACGCCCTCGACCTCGCCGCCGTCAGCTACCAGATCGTCCTGACCAAGGCCGACAAGCTGAAGAAGGGCGAGGGTGAGAAGATGGCCGCCGCCACTCTCAAGGCCATCGCCAAACGCCCGGCCGCCTATCCGGCCGTGGCCCTGACCTCGGCCGAGAAGGGCGACGGCCTGCCCGAGCTCCGCGCCGAGATCATGCGCACCACGGGCGTCGTGCTCTAGGCTTGCCAGCGCCTCTGCCCGGTGGTCCGCTGGCGCCATGCGTCAGCGCCACATCCGCACCGACCGCCTGACCCAGCAGATCCTCGAGGCCGGCTCCGGACCGCTGGTGCTGCTGGTCCACGGCTTCCCCGAGCTCTCGATCAGCTGGCGCGCCCAGGTCGAGGCGCTGGCCGCCGCCGGCTTCCACGCCGTCGCGCCCGACATGCGCGGCTACGGCGGGACGGAGAAGACTGCGGAGCGTGAGAGCTACTCGATCCTCCACCTCTTCGGCGATCTGGTCGATCTTGTGCGGGCGCTGGGCGAGGATCGCTGCGTCGTCGTCGGCCATGACTGGGGCGCCGCCGTCGCCTGGCATTGCGCCCTGATGCGCCCCGACCTGTTCACCGCCGTCGCCGCCCTGTCGGTGCCGTTCCAGCCGCGCCGGCCGAAGGGACCGCCGACCGCCGCCATGGCCGCGCTGGCGAAGCGGGCGGGGCGCGGCGACCTGTACATCAGCCGCTTCCAGCCGGAGGACGCCCACCTTGCGTTCGACGCCGATCCGGCGACCGCCCTGCGCAAGATGTTCCATGCCTACGACGGCGCCACGCCGGCCGCGCGGCAGTCGTCCGGCTTCATCCCGGAGGGGCAGGACTTCCTCTCGACCGCTCCTGAGGACGCGACCCTGCCGCCGTGGATGAGCGAGCCGCACTTCGCCGAATATGTCGCGGCTTTCACGGCCGGCGGCTTCCGCGCCCCCCTGGACTGGTACCGCTGCCTCGACCTGAACTGGGCGCAGACGGCCTGGCTGCAGGACGCGCGCATCCGGGTTCCGGCCGCCTTCATGGTCGGGGAACGCGACCCCGTCCGCCACTACGCCGGCGCCCACGAGGCGGCGATGCAGGACTGGATTCCCGATTTGCGCAGCCAGCGCGTCCTGCCGGGCGCGGGTCACTGGATCCAGCAGGAGCGACCGGATGAGGTGAACGGTTTCCTGCTGGATTTCCTGCGGAGCCTCTAGAGGCCCATGGCCGCCCGGGCGGTGATCTCCAGACTGCGCAGCCGCGGTTCGAGTTCGAAGATCATGCCGGTGATCATGACCTCATCGACCTTCGTCAGCGCGATGAACTCCGAGAGCTTGCGCCGCACCGCCGCCTCTCCGCCGATGGCGGCGTACGTCAGCCGGCTTTCGACCGCCGCAATCGGGCGGCGGTCGAGGACGGCCGCGATGTCGTCGACCGGCGGCTTGAGCCGGCCGGGCTGGCCGGTCACGACCGCGGCAAACGACTGCTGCATCGAGGTGGACAGCCGCTGCGCCTCGGCATCG
>JANJTI010000252.1 GCA_024711185.1 Brevundimonas sp.
GCGCCTGCTCGACCCCGTCCACAGACAGACGGCCGGTGCGGGTGAGTTCGCGGCCCAGCCCGGCGAGCACCTTCTCGTTGAAGACCGTCCAGATGGCACGCCCTTCCAGCCTGTAGAGTACGAGGCGGATGGAGTTGGAGCCGATGTCGATGGCGGCGACGTCCCGCGGCGCGCCGGAAAGGAAATCGTGGATGTCCGGCATCAGCGCTTCCTGCGCTCCGGGCGATCGTAGCGCAGCCGCGCGGGCAGGGTCTTCACCTTGCGCCCCCGGCCTGAAAGGCTGGGATTGGTCATGAAGTAGCGGTGCGCCGAGAACGGCCGCTCGGGATCGATCGGGGGCAGGCGACGGTAGGACCCCTCCGCCTCCAGCACCCAGCTCTGGGCGTCGTCCTTGAGATTGGCGACCATGATCTGATCGAGCACCTGGTCGTGAACGGTGGCGTTCCGTACGGGGGTCATAAGCTCGACTCGCCGGTCGAGATTGCGCGGCATCCAGTCGGCGGAGGCGATGAACACGAGAGCGCCGTCGTTGGGCAGGTCGCGGCCGTTGGCGAAGGCGACGACGCGGCTATGCTCCAGGAAGCGTCCGACGATCGACTTGACCCGGATGTTTTCGCTCAGCCCCTCCACGCCGGGCCTCAGGCAGCAGATGCCGCGAACGACCAGCTCGATGCGAACGCCCCACTGGCTGGCGCGATAGAGGGCGTCGATGACCTCCGGGTCCACCAGGGCGTTGAGCTTCGCCCAGATCGCCGCGGGCTTGCCCTGCGCCGCCGCGGTCATCTCGCGCCCGATCAGGTCGATCAGGGTCCGCTTCATGTTCAGCGGTGAGACGACCAGCGCTTCCAGCTCGTCGGGCTGCGCGTAGCCGGTGATGTAGTTGAACACCCGGGTGGCGTCGCGGGCGAGTTCGGGGTCGCAGCTGAACAGGCTCAGGTCCGTGTAGATGCGGGCGGTGATCGGGTGGTAGTTGCCGGTGCCGAAGTGACAGTAGGTGCGCAGCGCCTCCGCCTCCCGCCGCACGACCACGCTGAGCTTGGCGTGGGTCTTGTACTCGACGAATCCGAACACGACGTGGACCCCGGCCCGCTCCATGGCCCGGGCCCAACGAAGGTTGGCCTCCTCGTCGAAGCGCGCCTTCAGCTCCACCAGGGCGGTGACGTTCTTGCCGTTCTCGGCCGCCTCGATGAGGGCGGCCACGATGGGGCTATCCTTGGAGGTGCGGTAGAGTGTCTGCTTGATGGCGATGACGTTCGGATCGCGCGCGGCCTGACGCAGGAACTGCACCACCACGTCGAAGCTCTCGAACGGGTGGTGGATCAGCATGTCCTTCTCGCGGACGGCGGCGAAGATGTCGCCGCCGTGGTCGCGGACGCGTTCCGGATAGCGCGGCTCGTAGCCGGGGAATTTCAGGTCGGGGTGGCCGCCGGGGATCAGTTCGGCGAGCTGCGCCAGGCCCAGCATGCCGTCGACCACGACGATATCCTCGGGCGCCGCTTCCAGCTGGCCGGTGATGAAGCCGCGCAGGTCCTCGGGCATCGACGCCTCGATCTTGATGCGCACGACCGAACCGAGACGACGCTGCTTCAGCGCCTCCTCGAACTCCATGACCAGATCTTCGGCCTCCTCCTCGATCTCGATGTCGGAGTCGCGGATCAGGCGGAAAACGCCCCGCTCGAGCACGTCGCAACCGGGGAACAGGTGGTCGATGAACAGGGTCAGAAGGCTCTCGAGCGTGATGAAACGCTTGCGGCCTGGCGTCGACCGGCCGTCGGTGGCGAGGGGCCAGAAGCGTTTGACCTGGGTCGGTACGGGCACGAGGGCGTAGAGCACCCGCGCGTCGCTGCGGCGCTTGACCTTCAGGGCGAGCGAGAAGCCGAGGTTGGGCAGGAAGGGGAACGGGTGGGCGGGGTCGATCGCCATCGGGGTCAGCACGGCGAAGAGCTGGCTGAGAAACTCCGGCTCCAGCCGCTCACGTTCGGTGCGGGTGATGCGGGCGGGATCCACCACCTCGATACCGACGACGGTCAGCTCCTTGCGCAGCTTGCGCCAGCGCCGCTGCTGTTCGGCCATGAGGCCTCCGGCGGCGCGGTTCACCCGGTCCAGCGTCTCCTGCGGCGTCAGTCCATCCGCCGACACCACCCGGACCCGCTCGCGCACCTGCCCCTTCAGACCGGCGACGCGGGTCATGAAGAACTCGTCGAGATTGTTGGCCGAGATGGACAGGAAGCGCAGCCGCTCGAGCAGCGGGTGAGCCGGGTTGGCGGCTTCCTCGAGTACGCGGCCGTTGAACGCCAGCCACGAAATCTCGCGATTGAAGAAGCGCGCCGGCGACGCCATCAGCTCTTCGGAGAGGTGCAGCTGCGGTGCGCGGGAGGAGGGGACCTCCGCGCCGGAGGTTTCGTCGCTGATCGCCGCGTCGCTCATGCATCGCTTCTGACCCGGCCCGCCGATCGCTGCAACCTTGCTGCGGACGCGAAAACGCCGGCCAGTCCCGGGGACTGGCCGGCGCTTGATCCGTGGACGGAGGAGCCTACCAGGCCCAGGCGTCGTAGATCACGTCGATGATATATCCGTCGAACTCGTCGATCAGGTAGATGTGGTTGTCGACCAGGACCCAGCGGGCTCCCGGCGGCGGATAGCCGAGGCCGTAGGTGCGCCAGTCGTTCAACTGGTAGCGCCAGAAGATCGACGGCAGGTACTGTCCGACGCGCCAGCGTTGGTTCCAGTAGCTCCGCGGCACGCTGTAGTAGCCGTAGCCGGGGGCGAAGTAGAAGCCGATCCGGACCCCGGAGAAGCCGCGCCAGCGCCGGTCGTGCCGCCACCAGTCGCGGGCGTGGCGGCGGTTCCAGTCGCGGCGCCAGTGATCGGCGCTGAACCGGTTGCGGAACTCGCGGTAGTCGCGCCGGTCCTCACGGCGTTCACCGCGGTCGTGACGCCGGTCATCCCGACGATCCTGCCGCCATTCGCGCCGGTCCTCCTGCCCGTCGCGGCGGTAGTCTCGCCGATCTCGGGTGAGGTCGCCGCTGTCCTGACGCCTTTCCGGCGGGCTCGACCGCCACTCGTCCCGACGGTCCTGGCTCCCGGCGCCCCCGCGGCGTTCTTCCCGACGATCCTCGCGCCGTTCCTGTCGGTCCTCCCGTCGCTCCTCCCGACGCTCCTGCCGGTCCTCGCGCCGCTCCGGCGGGCGTTCGGGGCGCGGCGCCGGGGTCTGCTCCATCCGGGGCGGGGGGAGGCGTTCGGCGCGTTCCTCCGCCCGCTGCTGACGGCGCTCCTCGCCGCCGTTCTGGAGGGCTGCTCCGCGTCGGCCGCCCTGGTTCTCGGCGTCCTGCGCCAGGACGGCGAGCGGCGCGGCGGCGGGAATGGCGAAGGACGCCAGGGCCGCCGCGACCATGAGTGAGCGTTTCATTCTCGTATGCTTCTCCGCACGCCCCTGTCAGACGGCCCGGGGAGCGTCGCTGTTCCATTCTGAACCGGGACTGAACGCGCGCGGACGGCTGAAATGAAGACGCCCCGCGACCGGGGTCGCGGGGCGTCGAACAGGCGAGTAGCCGAGGTCAGAAGGCGTCGTAGAGCACGCTGGCGATCAGACCCGTGGCCACGGCCATGAGCACGATATCACTTCCGGCGTGCACGTAGCGGTAGCCGCGCGGCGGGGGTCGCAGGCCGTACACATAGGGATCACGCACGTAGTAGTGGCGGTAGGCGGGCGGCAGGTAATGGCCGCGCTGCCAGCGATAGCCGTAATAGCGTGGCTCGACGCGATAGTAGCCGTAGCTGGGAGCGTACCAGTAGCCGCTGCGGCGGCCCTGATAGTCGCGGAAGTCGCTGCGGCCGCGCCACCAGTCGCGGTCGTTTCGATCCCAATGGCGCTCGCGCCGATAGTCTCGGCGGTCCTCGCGGCGATCGTGTCTGTAGTCCCGACGATCCTCCCGCCGATCCTGACGGTAATCGCGCCGGTCGTCGCGGCGGTCCTGACGGTAGTCGCGACGCTCCTCGCGGTGATCGCGCCGGTCGTACCGGTCCTGCGCCTGCGCCGCCAGCGGAGCCGCGGTGGTCGCGAGCGCCAGAGCTACAATGGCGCCCCTGGTGAAGCGGTTCATGATCCGTCTCCCGTTTCCCGGAGCCGCGTACGGCCCCGCCTGTTAAGCATACGGCACCCTCCGGAGTGCTGAATGAACCGACCCTGAACGTGGGTGTCAGCTTGTGGGGCGGCCGCGCGGGGCCCATCTCGGTCAGACGCCCCGGGAGAGCTCATGACTGGTCCGATAGAACTCTGGTACTGGCCCACGCCCAACGGCTGGAAGGTGTCCATCGCCCTCGAAGA
Source organism: Brevundimonas sp. (assembly GCA_024711185.1). Classification (GTDB taxonomy): domain Bacteria; phylum Pseudomonadota; class Alphaproteobacteria; order Caulobacterales; family Caulobacteraceae; genus Brevundimonas. Next base: position 4,328 of record JANJTI010000252.1, read on the forward strand.
GATGGACCTGCCGTATGAGGTGAAGCCGGTGAACATCGGGGCGGGCGACCAGTTCGCGCCGGACTTCCTCGCGATCAGTCCCAACGGACGGATGCCCGCAATCGTGGACCCGGACGGTCCGGACGGACGCCCGCTGTCCATCTTCGAATCCGGCGCGATCCTCCAGTACCTCGGCCTCAAGAGCGGCCGCTTCTATCCGCAGGACCCTCGAGGCAGGGCCGAGGTCGATCAGTGGCTGTTCTGGCAGGTGGGGGGACTCGGACCCATGGCCGGTCAGACGCATCATTTCCGGCAGTACGCGCCGGCGATGACGTTCGACCAGCGGCACCTCGCCTATGGGGTGCGCCGGTACACCGATGAGACTAACCGGCTCTATGGGGTTCTTGATCGCCGACTGGCCGATCGCCCCTACGTCGCCGGCGACTATTCCATTGCGGACATGGCGATCTGGCCCTGGATCCTGCCAGGCTTGCAGGGCCAGGACCTTGCGGGCTTTCCCCGTCTTGCGGCGTGGCTCGCGCGGGTCGGCGACCGGCCGGCCGTGATCGCGGGAAGGGCTGTGGGCGACGAGCTCCGGCGCAACCTCGGGGCGGCGGGGAAGGAGGCGGAGCAAGCCCGCAAGATCCTGTTCGGCCAGCGGGCGCGGTAACCACTGCGCAAGCTTCCGCTGACGTCTTGTTAGCCGGTGTGAACCGAACATTACTGAGTGATTTCAGAGGTGTTTACGGCCGCCGAGTATTCGGCCCGGCAAGGCTGGATTATGCGGATCCGGCCTCTGATGTTAACTCTAACTTCAGTCCGTGGGCATTCCATTCGTCTCAGAGGGCGGGGCCAGAAGGGCTCCGGTTCAGGAGACACGGTGATGATCGCGCAAGAAGCCGCGCCGACGACCAGCGAGGAACAGGGGCTGCCCCTGCCGACCCCCGCCATGAGCGGCGACGACCTGTTCCGTCTGGGCATGATGTATTCGACCGGCCAGGGCGGCTGTCCGATGGACCGCGTGTCGGCCCACATGATCTTCAACCTCGCGGCCATGAAGGGCTCGATCGAGGCGCGGATCTATCGCCGCGAGATGAGCCAGGAAATGGATCGCGAGGAGATCAGCGAGGCCCAGAAGGCGGCGCGGCGCTGGATTGACGCGGGTGTGGTGACGCTCGCGGCCTGACGAGCGCCCCTAAGCCTCCGGTGGACACAGCGCCGCCGCGACAGCCTCGACCTCCGACCCCGGCCCCTGCGGAAGCCGGAAGACGCCGGGCGGAGAGGGCATGGTCGGGCCTTCCAGATTGTTCCGGCCGTAGCGATTGACGGCGGCGGCGCGCGCCGATCTGGTCGTGCAGTCGAGACTCCGGATGTGGACAGCCGAGCCGCCCGCGGTTTCGATGCGGACGCTCAGATTGCCTTCCTCGCGCACGAAGATCTGCCGCGAGGGACTATCCTCGACCTTCCTCCAGTCCGCCGGCCGCACGATGTCGCGCCAGTCGCCGTAGACCTGGATCAGCAGCAGTACAGCCTCGATCATTGGAGGGTCTCACTGCGAGGTGCGGACGGTGCGCGCCTTGCGGAGCCCGCATCCTGGCGAAGCCTGGGGGTCGTGTCGTCGCAGGACAACCATCGCGAGCCCCCGGTCAGGGATCGTCATGCGGCCCGGCCAGGCTCAGAACGACTGATACTGGCCGCCGATGGCGTAGCTGAAGCCGATCGGCAGGGCGTTGCGGAACTGGGTGACGAAGTTGGCGACCTCACCCAGGGTGGAGCGCGGGACATAGATGATGTCGCCGCGCCGCAGGGCCACCACTTCTCCGCGCCGGGGTCGCAGATCCACCGCCCGCATCATGCGCACTCCGCCCGGGCCGCGGCGGATCAGGGCCGCCTCCTGCGGCCGAGCCGATGGCAGGAAGTCGCCGGCCTGGATGACCGCCTGATAGGCGTCGAGGTCGCCGGTCATCTCGATCATCCCCGGCGTGCGCACTTCCCCGCCGACCCACACCCGGATCGGACCAGCCGCCTTGAGGGTCACCTCCACCACCGGTCGGCGGAGCTGGCCGGCGAAGGCGTCCGAGGCGTCGGCCTCCACCTCGGCGATGGTGCGGTCGGCGGCCATGATCTGACCGACCAGCGGCAGCGAGATGCGGCCGTCGGGGCCGATCCGCTGCGTGCGGGTCAACTCGGGGGCCGTCGGCGTGGCGATCTCGATCTCATCGCCGGGGTAGAGGACGTATTCCGGCTCTGCATCGGACCAGTCGGCGAAGCCGATCTCGGGAAAGGCTGTTCGGCCGACCGTCTGCACCCGGCCCGCGGGACCCGCGGGCGACGGCATGCGGGAGCCGTACTCGCCCGCCGGGCCGCTCCCGCAGCCGGACGCCATCGCACCGCCGGCTCCGACGAGGCCGAGAAGGAGGGTGCGTCGGTCGATGAACATGACGGAATCGCTCCGGCGGCAGGACAGGATGCAGGGTGCGGCGCCATGGGTAACCCATGGTTAACGCCGCTGGGCGAAGGCTGCGGAAGTCAGCACCGTTCGATGGAATCAGTCCGCCCGCATGCGCACGACGGCCTACACCACAGTCCGCCCGCGCTACGGCTTCGCTGACGTCGTCGGCCTGCTGTTCCGCGAACTGCTGCTGATGGTCATCGTCTTCCTGGCGCTCTTCGCGATCGGCACGGCGGCGGTTCTCACGCTCAAGAAGTCCTACACGGCCTCGGCCAGCGTCTATGCTGGCGTGGGGCAGGAGTATGTCTACCAGCCGCGGGTGGCGGGTCAGGCCGAGCGGATCGGCCAGGCGCCGGAAGCGGACGCCGTCGCCCAGTCGGAGGCCGCCATCCTGGGCAGCCTCGAGGTCAAGCGCCGCACGGTTCGGGCGCTGGGGCCGGAAGCCATCCTCGGCGAAGGCGCCGGCGGCGCGGCGGCGGAACGGGAGACGGCCGCTCTCAAGGTCCTGGACAACAACCTCGGGGTCGGCACCACCCCGGGCAGCGCCATCATCTCGGCCTCGTACCGCTCCGGCGACCCGCAGCGGGCCGCGCGGGTGCTCAACGCCCTGATCGACCAGTATCTCGTGCGCCGTCGCGAGGTCTTCCGCGACCGCGCCGATCCCGCCCCCTACGCCGCGCAGCGCGAGGCGTTCGAGACCGATCTGGCCGCCGCCGACGCCGCCTACGCCGCCTTCCTGCGGTCAAACAACATCGGGGACTTCGCCACCGCCAAGGCCGCGCTGGCGGCCAACTTCCAGACCGTCTCGGCCGAAAACCTCTCCGTGCGGGCGCAGCTCAACCAGGCCAGCCAGCGGCTGGCCACGCTGGAGACGCAGCTCGCCCGGCAACCGGCGGAGGTGGTGCTGCAGCAAGACCTGAACATTTCCGCGCAGGACCAGATCCTGCAACTGCGGACCCAGCGCGAGAACCTTCTGGCCCGCTATACCGAAGATGCCCAACCGGTGCGGGACATCGACGAGCAGATTGCGCAGCTGCAGGCGTTCGTCGCCACCGGCACCGCGGTCGGAGCCAAGGAGGTTCGCACGGGGCCGAGCGCGATCTTCACCGAGATCGAAACGGCGCGCATCAACGCCGCGGCCGATCGCGACGCGCTGGCGGCGCGCCTGCGGGTGCTGGAAGGTCAGCTGGCCACCCTGCGCGCCCGCCTGGCGGAGCTGACCCGGCTGGAGTCGACCCATGCCACCCTGGCCGGCAATCGAGAGACCCTGACCGCGGCCATCCGCGATTTCCAGCAGCGCGAAAGTCAATCGCGGGCCGACCGGGCGCTGGTGGCGGCGGGCGCCGACAATGTCACGGTGATCGAACGGGCCCAGGCCCCGACCCGGGGCAGCAGCCTCAAGGCGCCGCTGCTGGCGGTCGTCTTCCTGTTCGCCGCCTTCACCGCCCTGTGTGTCGGCCTGCTGCGCGTGTTCACCCGACGAGGTTACGTCACCCCCGCCTCCACCGGGAGGACGCTGGACCTGCCGGTTCTCGCCGTCGCTCCGGTGAAGGCCCGGTGACGCGCCCGTGCTACCGTGCGCACGGATGAGTGGCGCGTAGCGATTCGATGGTCGATCTGACATCCGAGATGGCTGCTCTCTGGGCGGCGCTGGGCCCGGCCCCCCGCCATCGCGGGCGGGTGATCCAGATCGCGGCGGCCACGACGGGGGAGGGTGTTTCGACCGTGGCCCGAGAGTACGCGCGCCTGGCGGCGGTACGCGCGCGCAAGCCCGTCTGGCTGATCGACGCCGACCTCTCGCAGCAGGGCCAGATGGAGGCGATCGCGGCCCAGCCCGAGCGCTTCGGCCGTATGGGGAAGGCGGCCGTCGCCACACCGGACGGCTCGATATTCTTCGCGGTCACCCCACGCGTGAAGGACCGGCAGGGCAAGCCGGTTCATCCGGCCCGCCTGGTCACTGCCCGTCCCTTCCTCGGCGGCCGACTGTGGGCGACCCGCTTCGCCGGAGAATGCCTTCGCTCGGGGCAGCGGGCCGAGGTGGTCAACGACGCACGCTACTGGGACGCCCTTCGTCGACACGCCGACACCGTCGTGGTGGACGCCCCCGCCGCGGACAGAAGCGACACCGCCATCCTCCTGGCTCCCTTCGTCGACGCGACCGTTCTGGTGGTCGCGGCGGGAAGCACGGACGCCGGCGAGCCGCTGGGCCTTCGCGACGAGATCGAGGCCGTGGGCGGAAAGATCGCAGGGGTGGTGGTCAACCGCTCGACCTATCAGCCGCCTGCCTTTCTGAGGCGATTGACCGGCTGAGTCAGCCGGCTCGTTCGAGGCGGGCCAGTTCGCGGGCGCCGTAGAACCGCGGCTCCAGACCCTTCATCCAGAACAGCTTGCCTATTCCTCGCGCCGTGCGGTCGTAGAACTCCGCCCGACGCGGGCTCTGCGCAAGGGTGAGTCCGGCGGCGAGGACGCCCCACACCATGGCCTGACCGGCGCCGATCGCCATCCATCGCAGCACAGCTGGCCAGTTCCGGGCGTCGGCGGCGGTCTGGCTGGGCCCCTGACCGTAGGCGAAGGCCCGGGCGAGGGTGTAGCGCAGGGTCGCCCGGTGAGGGGGCGCGTATTCCTCGACCCAGGCGTCCGCGGCCCAGCCGAAGCGACCGCCCCGGCGCTCGAGAGCGGCGAAGAGCACGTCGTCCTCGCCGCCGACGTGATCCGAAGCGATGCTGAACGGCGCGTCGCCCGGCAGCGCCGTCCGGCGGACCATCAGCGAGTTGCCGCAGCCGAACGGTTGCGCGATCAACCCTGTCGTAGGCGGGCCCGCACGGCCAAAGAAGCGCTCGAGGTAAGGACGCAACCAGGGCGGCGATCCCGGCGCGCGGCCCGCGATGGGGCCGAACACCACATCGGCCCCGGTGCTTTCGCGAGCCTCGAGAAGCGCCGCCAGCCACCTCGAGGAGGCGACCTCGTCGTCGTCGAGAAAGGCGATCAGCGGCGCATCCGTGCTGGCCACACCGGCATTGCGTGCGGTGGCGACGCCTGGATTCGGCGCGTGGCGGTAGACCAGCGGCCAGGGGGCGTCCTTGCGGAGCCCCTCCACTGTGGCGGCAGCCGAACCGGTCGGGTCGTTGTCGACGACCACGATCGCCGAGATGCGGTCGGCGACCCCTGCCTGGGCGAAGATCGACCGGACCGCCCGCTCCAGACTTTCGGGACGCCTCAGCGTCGGGACGATAACCGCGACGTCGGCCATCACACGGCGTCCGCATAGAGGGCGGCGCGGTAGAGCCGCAGGGAGAAGGCCCGGGCGCCGACCGGCAACCACGGAGTGCGGGCGGCCGCCCGCATCAGCCGACGCAGGCCGGGCAGCGCCGGGACGCGCTTGAGGAGGCGAGCGGCCCGATAGCTTGGATAGGCGGCGACGATCTCGGGATGCCGCGCGGCCGTTCGGCCGAAGTTCGGGGCCGACTGCTCGTACTTTCCCGCCAGCGTCTCGACCGTGTCGAGGCCCATGTGGGTGGCGGGGTTGTCGACGTGGACGACCGTGAAGCGGCGCGATACGCGCATGGCCCACTCCACGTCCTCCCAGCCCCACCCCGTGAAACCGGGATCGAACGCCTCCGCCCCGAAGACGTCCCGGCGGACCAGCAGGTTGGAGGTGTAGACGTACTTCTCCGGCTGCCTTGCGCGCTCGGCGCAGGGGACGCATTCGGACTTCGCCGCCAGCGCCCGGTGCACCGCGAACCTCGGCTCGTCCGGCGCCTGTAGCAGGGAGAATCCGCCAAAGGCCACAGCGGGCGCGTCGCCGATCGCCAGGGCCGCCCATCGCCGCAGGAAGTCCGGTCGATCGGGCCGCATGTCGCTGTCGAGGAAGAGCAGGCTGCCGCCGCGTGCCGCCGAGGCGAGGCGGTTGCGGCCTCGTGCCCGTCCCTCGTTGGCGGCGAGCGTGATCAGCCGGACCGGCAGGGCCATGCCGGCGATCCGCTCCGAAAGCCGTTCGGTCAGGGCCTGGTCGGAGGTGCCGTCGTCGAGCACGACGATCTCGACCGCCCCGCCCAGCGCCGCCGCCTCCGCGTCCAGTCGGTCCAGCAGTTCGGCCGGATCGTCACGCAGAAAGGGGACGAGCACCGAGACGGCCGGGTGGGCGCCGGTCCAGCCGGCGTTGTCGAGAATGTCTGCCCGGCCGCTCACGCCGCGGCCCTCCGCGCCCGCAGCCGCTGCAACAGACGGAGGGCCACGTCGCGCACTCCGGCGGCGTTGAGCGTCAGGGCCGCGGCGGCGTAGACGACCGCCCCGGTCGTCGCATCGAGGATCAGTTCGGCCAGGCCGCCGATCGGCGGCAACGCGAAGACCACGGCGGCCATCACCGCGGTGGCGACGGCGCAACGGGCGAGGCTGTCCCACGCCACCGGCAGGGCCACCACGCGCCGCCCCATCAGGAGGGTGGCCGCCAGTCCGAGAGCGAAGCTCGCCGCGGTCGCCCAAGCCGCGCCCAGCAGTCCGAACCGGGGCACGAGCACAAGGTTGAGGGCGATGTTCGCTGTCGCGGGGATGGCCATCGCGGCCAGCAGCCGCTTCGTCCGCCGCCCGAGCGTGAAGGCCTGGCCGAAATAGTAGGCGGTCAGACCGTAGAGCAGGGCGGACAGGGCGATCCACGGCGTCACAGAGGCGGCCGCGACGCGCAACTCCTCGCCGATCAGCACCTCGGCCAGCGGCCGGGCGACCAGGGCGACGCCGGCGGCGGCGGGAAGGCCGATGAGCAGGAAGGTCGAGAACTGCTCGCGCGCGGCGGTCCTCAGCCGGTCCGGCCCGCCACGCTCCAGCGCCATCACCAAGGCCGGCTGGCCGGCCGAGCCGAGCCACAGGAACAGGACGTCGAGCGTGCGATTGGCGATGGAGTAGCCGGCGTGATAGGCGCCCACCGCCGCCTCGTCCATGAAGGCCGCCAGCAGGAAACGGTCGGTCGAGGCGAGCACGACGGTCAGCGCCAGGGAGGCGGCGATCGGATAGCCGTACACGGCGTAGCTGCGGACCCTGGCGGGCTCCACCCGACCGCCGCGCGCCTCGCGCAGCTCGCCCGGCAGGACGAACGGCAGCGCGAGCAGGGGCGCCAGCCCGAGGCCCAGAAGCGGAGCGGCTCCTCCGGCGCCGAGCAGGGCGAAGCCGACGCCTGTGGCGAGGCCGCCGGCGGTGGTCGCCATGTCCAGCCAGGCCGCCTTGCCCACCTCGCCGGCGGCGCGGTAGCGCTCCTGTCCCAGCTTGACGAGGCAGCGTGCGGGCACGCCGGCCAGGCCGGCGGCGAGGGCGATGCGGAACAGCGGATCGCCCGGCCACAGCCACAAGGCCAGGGCGGCGATGGCGAGGAAGCCGCCGGAGAGGGCGAAGGCGACCCGGTAGAGGCTGGCGAAATGTCCCCGAAGGCCGTGCCCCGCCGATTCCGCCGCCCAGAATCGGGCCATGGCCGCCTCGAGCCAGCTGAACACGGCCACGTGAGCGAGAGTCACCACGGAGAAGGCGAGGGCGTAGAGGCCGAACTCCGCCGGCGCGAGCAGGCGGGTGAACAGGACGATGGTCAGGAAGCCGACCACGCCCTGAACGATGTTGGCCGGCAGGTAGGCCCACACTCCCTTCCAGAACATCAGCGGCTCCGGGTCACCGGACCGCCGCGCGGTCGCCGAGCAGGACCGGCACGGTAACCGCCATGATCCACAGGTCCATCCACAGGCTCTGACGTTCGACGTACTCGATGTCGAGCTGCACCCGCCGTCGCACGTCCTGGGCCGTATGGAGCGGTCCTCGCGAGCCGTGGATGGCGGCCCAGCCGGTCATGCCCGGCTTGATGCGATGCCGGTGGGCGTACTCCGCGACGAGGCGCGCGGATTCCACATGCCCGGTCTTCATCCCGATGGCGTGCGGTCGCGGCCCCACGAGCGACATCTCGCCCCGGATCACGTTGATCAGCTGCGGCAGCTCGTCGAGGCTGGTCTTGCGGATGAAGCGGCCGATCCGGGTGATGCGGTCATCATCGTGGGTGACCTGACGGCTCGCGGTCGCATCGGCCGCCTCGTGCCGCATCGAGCGGAACTTCCAGACGACGATCTCTTCATGATTGAAGCCATGGCGGCGCTGGCGGAAGAGGAGCGGGCCGGGGCTGTCGAGGCGGATTGCGAGGGCGATCAGCGCCATCAGCGGCGCGAGGGCGACCAAGGCGGCGAGGCCGAGAACGAGGTCCTGCAGCCGTTTGTTGAAAGCGCGCCGATCCGCATCCACAGGCCCCTGGATGTCGGCCAGCGGAGCGGCCGCGATGCGGTCGAGCGCCAGCGAGGTTTCCTGCGGCCCGTCCGGCTCGACCAGCAAGGTCACCTCGTTGGGCAGGGCGCGCAGACGGGCGGTGAGATCACGGACGCGAGCCTCGGCCTTCGGGTCGATGGCGAGCACTATGCGATCGACGTAGGGCGTCATGCGGTGGGCGAGGAGGTCGTCGGCCGTCCCCAGGACCGGCACTCCGGAGAGGGTCCTGGGCGCGCGCGTCGACCGATCGTCGAAGATGCCAAGCACGTTGAGGTCCCGCCGCTTCAGCGCCTCCCGGATCAGATTTTCCGCGTGGCGGGTGGCTCCGACCAGGACGATGTTGGGCGTCAGGGCGCCCGTCGCGCGCCACCGATCGACCAGACGGCCCCAGGCGGCGTGCAGCGCTGCGAGCGCGGCGAAGACCAGCGCGGTCCAGGCGGCATAGGCGCTCCATTGCGCCTCCCGCCCGTTGAGCAGGACGGCGAACGCGAAGGCGGCGCCGGCGCCTGTGGCGACGATCGCCGCCACCGAGACCAGATGGGCGGCGCCGCCCTGGCCGCGCGCGAAGCGATAGCGGCCGGTGGACCGCATCAGGCCGAGCGTCGTCGCCGCTCCGGCCGCGAACGGGGCGATGCGCCAGAGTTCGGCCTGCGCCAGCGGCCCGGGCGCGGCGGCCCACGCCGTCAAAAGGGTGATGGCCAGCACGGCAAGGACGTCGAAGGCGCGGAAATAGTGGGCTGCCAGACGCGAGGCGTGCCGCTGCCGCGCGTTCAGCCAGACCTCGGGTCTGAAGGGGCCGCGCCGGCGCGACGCGTCGCCTTCCTCCACCGTGAAAGGCCGGGTCCCGCGCGCCCGCGCGTTGGCGGTCCCGGTCGGGAGCGCATCGGCGAGAGTCACTGGGCTGGCGGCTTCGGTCATGCGGTCCGGCGGGAGGTTCGCCGCCAGCTTGCACGCTCCGCCTCACTGTCGCGTTAACATCCGGCCCGCCAGACCCGTTGCGCCCGCCCGCGCGCTCCGCTAAGCACGCCGCCTGCCGGAGACGTGGCCGAGTGGCTGAAGGCAACGGTTTGCTAAATCGTCGTACCCTGTAAGGGGTACCGAGGGTTCGAATCCCTCCGTCTCCGCCAGACCTCCCGATCCCCTCGACCTGAACACCCGCCGCGGGGCCGCCGCCGGCCGCGCGCGGCATGGCGCCCGCATGGTTACGGTCGAACCAATCCCGCCTCTGCGGATTCTGATGGGATGGTCCGAGGAGTCTCGTGATGTCCGCCCCCCGCCCGTCCCTTACCGCTTCCCCATCCCGAGTGAAGTTGCTGGTCGCCGGTCCGCTGGCCGCGGTGGCGGTGTTGGGGCTGGGGGCCGCCGGCGTCGCGCGTCTGCCGGCCGGGAGCGGCCCGACCGTCCTCGCGGGAGAGGGACTGCGCATCGAGGTGGTGCAACCGCCTGCGCCCGCCATCGACCCCGGCTCCCGGATGGACGTGGGCGAGCTGGTCGACGGGTACCGGCATGTGAGTTATCGCCGCGCCGAGCCGCAGGGGCTCGACGTCCTGTACGCCGACGCGTGGCTGGAGCAGCTGCCGCCTCTGCCGGAGCCTGCCCGTCTTCATCGCGATCCGCCGCCCGAGCGCTACGACCCCGAGGTCCGGCCGACCAGCCCGCAACCGTCGATGGACGAGCGGCCGAGGCCGACGAATCCCTACGGCTTCGACGCGCCCTCGCGGGACTATGCCGCGGAGCGCCGCGCACGCCGCGAACACATGGCCCGCCTGGAGGACCGGCGGGCCGAGGCGCGAACCTACCGTGAGGAACGCGGCGTCTGGCGGCCCGTGCCGCCCTATGCGCCGCCCTCGCGACTGGACCGGGACGTGGCCTTCTACTGACGGAGGGTGCGACGCCATCGCGGGCGATCTTGACCCCGCGTGATCTTGGCAGCCGCTCGCGTGGGGTCTACGTCGAAGCCTTCACCGTCTTCAGGGAGAGACGCCATGGCCGATCTGGCCTCCGTCACCGAACACATCCGCGGCGCCGTCGGCGACAACTCCGGTCTCGGCAAGACCGTCAAGATCGACCTCGGCGAGACCGGCAAGATCTTCATCGACGGCGCTTCGGTTCCGAACACCGTGACCAACGAGGACAAGCCCGCCGACGCCACGGTGTCGATCTCGTGGGACGACTTCATGGCCCTGTCCGAGGGTCGGCTGGATCCGATGATGGCCTTCATGCAGGGCAAGCTGAAGATCGCCGGGGACATGATGATCGCCCAGAAGCTGGCCCCGCTGCTCAAGCGCTGAGCTTGAGCTGAGGCAAGGTCTCCAACGGCGCGGCGTCAGACGATGCCGCGCCGTTTCACTTTCCCGACAGGACTGATCCCATGGATTTCCGCCACAGCGACCGCGCCCTTGAATGGCAGGACCGCCTGCGTCGCTTCATGGACGAGCGCGTCCTGCCGCGATCGGCGGAGTACTGGACCCAGGTGCGGGAGGATCACACCCGCCAGCCGCCGGCGATGGAGGAGATGAAGGCCGAGGCCCGGGCGGCGGGTTTGTGGAACATGTTCCTGCCCGGCGAGCATGGTGCCGGTCTGACAAACCTCGAATACGCCCCGCTGGCCGAGATCATGGGCCGGGCCCTCTGGTCGGCCGAGGTGTTCAACTGCAACGCCCCGGACACCGGCAACATGGAGGTGCTGCACCTCTATGGCGACGAGGCGCAGAAGCAGCGCTGGCTTGAGCCCCTGATGGCCGGGCGGATCCGCTCGGCCTTTCTGATGACCGAGCCGGAGGTGGCCTCGTCCGACGCGACCAACATCCGCACCCGGATCGAGCGCGACGGCGACCACTATGTGATCAACGGCCGCAAATGGTGGTCGACCAACATGGGCCACCCCAACGTGGCGGTGACCATCGTCATGGGCAAGACCGATCCGGACGCGGCCACTCACGCGCAGCAGTCGATGATTGTCGTGCCCGTCGACACGCCCGGCTTCCGCGTCGAGCGGATGCTGTCGGTGTTCGGCTACGACGAGCGGCCGGTGGGTCACGCCGAGGTGGTGCTGGAGAACGTGCGCGTGCCTGCGGAGAACCTGATCGCGGGCGAGGGCCGGGGCTTCGAGATCGCCCAGGGGCGTCTGGGGCCGGGCCGAATCCACCACTGCATGCGCACCATCGGCGCTGCGGAGCGGGCTCTGGAGTTGATGGTCGAACGGCTGCTGTCGCGCACGGCCTTCCGCAAGACCATCGCCGAGCACTCTGTGTGGGAGCAGCGCGTCGCGGATGCGCGGACGAACATCGAGATGTGCCGCCTGCTGGTGCTGAAGGCCGCGTGGATGATGGACGAGGTCGGCGCCAAGAATGCGAAATCGGAGATCGCCCAGATCAAGGTGGCGGCCCCGCGGATGGCCCTTCAGGTAATCGACGACGCGATCCAGGCTTTCGGCGGCGCCGGGGTCTCGGGCGACACGCCGCTGGCCGAGATGTACGCCATGGTGCGCACCCTGCGCATCGCCGACGGCCCCGACGAGGTGCACAATCGCACCATCGCCAGGCTGGAGTACGCCAGGCAGGGTGGGCGGGCCTGAGACCTTCGCCATTGCTTCGCCCCGCGCGCGGGCCATATGCGCGCCATGGCGATGCGTGGTGAGCGGTCGGGCCGGAGGTCCGATCCGGTGGCGAAGGCGGCGAGGGCGGGGGTTGTCGAACGCGCCCAGGGTGCGGCGACGCTTCCGGCCCTGATAGACCTCGTGCGGTTGGTGGGGCGCTCGGGCGCCCCGCAGCTGCGCCTCCGGCTGGCCGCCGCCGTGACCATGACGCTGGGCGGCAAGGCGCTCAACGTTCTCGCGCCCCTGGTTCTCGGCGCGGCGGTGAATCATCTGGCCGCGGGGCAGGGCGCGGGGGCGGCCTTCGGGCTCGGCTTCGCGGCGTTCGCCGTCGGCTGGGCCTTCGTCCGGTTGCTGGCGGCGGTGGCGCCGAACGCCTCGGACGTGGTCTTCGCGCCCGTGCGCGCGGCGGCGCAACGCACAGCCGCGGCCGAGACCTTCGCCCACGCCCTGAACCTGTCGCTGGATTTCCACCAGACCAAGCGATCCGGCGCGCTTTCCCGGACCATGGACAGGGGCTCACGGGCCGTCGACTTCCTGCTGCGCATCCTCGCCTTCAATCTCGTCCCCACGGGGGTCGAGCTGGTGCTGGCGGCGGGGGTCCTGGCCGGCAAGTACGACTGGCGCTTCGGCGCGCTGGCGGTCGCCGTGGTGGCGATCTACGCCATCTCCACCTTCGCCCTGTCGAACTGGCGGATTGAACACCGGCGGGAGATGAACACGGCCGACACCCAGGCCGCCGGCGTCTCGGTCGACGCCCTGTTGAACTACGAGACGGTGAAGTCGTTCGGCGCCGAGGCCCGTGCCGCCCGCGCCTACGACGCCGCGCTGGGGGACTACACGCGAGCCGCGCTCAAGGCCAACAGCTCGCTGGCCCTGCTCAACATCGTCCAGGCGACGATCATGAACGTCGGCCTGGGGGTCATGGCCGTGATGGCCGGCTTCGAGGCGGCCGCCGGCCGCATGGGGCCCGGCGATGTGACGGCGGCGGTGCTGATCATGATCTCCCTCTACGCGCCGCTGAACATTCTCGGCTTCGCGTATCGGGAGATCCGCCAGTCCTTCATCGACATGGAGGAGATGCTGAAGGTCACGCGGCAGACGCCGCAGGTCGCTGACGCGCCGGGCGCGAGGGCGCTGATCCGTCCGGCAGGCGTGCAGGGCGCCTCGCTGGCCTTCGAAGACGTAGGCTTCCGGCACGACGCACGCGCCAGTGGACTGGAGGAGGTCAGCTTCCTCGCCCCGGCCGGGGCCACCACGGCCCTGGTCGGGCCGTCGGGCTCGGGCAAGTCGACCATCGTGAAGCTGGCCCTGCGCCTGCTCGACCCGCAGGAGGGACGCGTGCTGATCGACGGCCAGGATGTGCGGAGCGTGACCCAGGAGTCGCTGCGGACCGCGGTCGCGCTGGTGCCGCAGGATGTCGCCCTCTTCAACGA
>JANJTI010000259.1 GCA_024711185.1 Brevundimonas sp.
CGGCCGCCACAATAGCGAGAGCGGCGAGGCCCCCCAGCAGAGGGGTCCTTTTAATTACCATTATAACCAATGCCGCCGGGGCGGCCGGTCATACCAGTAAGGAGGATAAAAACGCCGGGGGCGGAGTGTCCGTCGCGGGCGGCGGGAGGGCTCGCTCGAAAGCCGCGCGCGCCGCGCCGCGAACCGCGCCCAGCCGCGCCTCGAGGGCGTCGAAGTCGTCGAAGCCGACGGCGCGGGCGAGACGCTGGCGGAAACCTGAAGGCTCGGAAGAGGGGTCGGGGCGTTCGTCGAAGGCGGCCGCGAAGACCTGACCGATGGCCTGCTGCAGTCGCCACGCCTCGGCCAGCTCCGGCTCCCCGGCCAGGGCCTCCAGCGTCGAGGTGGTCAGCGGTCCGCCGGCGGGGGCATGGATCAGCTGGCCCACCTGCGCCACGAACTCGGCGTCGACCTGGCCGCCGGGAACCAGCTTCAGGTCCCAGGCGCCGCGCGGAGGCCGCTCGCGCGCCATGAAGTCGCGCATGCGGCGGGCGTCGTCGGCGAGGTGCGCCTCCGGCCGGGGCCGGCGAAGGATGTCCTCCAGCGTCGAGACCACCCGGGCGGCGAAGGCCGGATCGTCGCTCCACACCACCCGGGCCCGGGTCAGCGCCATGAACTCCCAGGTGTCGGCGTCCTCGGCGTAGTATTCCTGGACCGCGGACAGGCGCAGCGAGACCGGCCCCTTGGCCCCGGTCGGGCGCAGACGCATGTCGACCTCGTAGAGCCCGCCCTCGGCCGTATGCGCCGACAGGGCCGCGATCAGCCGCTGGGTGAAGCGCGGGTAGAAGACGCCGGCGGTCCAGCCCTTGCCGTCCGAGACCGCCTCAGGCGGGGCGTCGTAGACGGTCATCAGGTCGAGGTCCGAACTGGCCGTCATCTCGCGCGAACCGGCCTTGCCGAGGGCCACCACCGCGACGGCTCCGCCGGTCAGCGCGCCGCCCTGGCGCACGGTTTCGGCCATGGCGGCCGGGGCGAGCGCCCGCAGGCAGGCGTCGGCCAGCACCGCATAGCCGCGGCCGGCCGCCGCGGCGTCGGACCGGCCGGGGCTGTTCTGGACGCCGATGCGGAACATCTGCTCGCGGTGAACCCGGCGGACCACGTTCATGGCCGATTCGAAGTCCGGCGCGGCGGCGGCGTCGGCCAGCATCTGGGCGACGACGCCGCTGTCCTCGTCGAGGGCGCGGGCGAAGCGGGCGTCGAGCATGCTGTCCAGCGCCGCCGGATAGCGCCCCAGCGCGCGCGCCAGCCGGGGGGCGAAGGCCATGACTCCGACGACCAGTTCGAACAGCTTCGGCTGGGCGAGGAACAGGGCCTGGACCTGCACGCCGGCGCTGAGGGCGGAGAAGAAGACGGCGAAGCGCCGGAAGGCGGCGTCGGGCGCGCCGGTGCCGGCCATGGCGTCGAGAAGCCGGGGGGCGAGCCGGGTGAACAGCTCCCGGCCGCGGGCGGTGCGGGTCGCCGGAATGCGGCCGTGGTGCCAGCTGCGGATCGCGTCGGCGACCGCGGCCGGATCGGAGAAGCCCATGCGGGACAGGGTGCGCAGGGTCTCGGGATCGTTCTCCACCCCGGTGAAGACGAGGGAGCCATAGGGGGACGAGAGCTCCTCCTCGCCCTCGAACAGTTCGCCATAGCGGCGGTTCACACCGGCCAGCAACGCCTCGACGCCGGCGTCGAAGCGGGCGAGTTCCCCTTCCCCCGCCAGGGCTGCGACGGCGCGGCGGCGGGCGGGGTCGAGCGGCAGGTCGTGGGTCTGCTCATCGTCGAGCATCTGCACCCGGTGCTCGAGGGCGCGAAGCTGACCGTACGCCGCGGCCAGCGCCAGACAGGCCTCGGCCGAGACATGGCCGGCGTCGCACAGGGCGGCGAGGGCCTCCACGGTGCGGGATCGGCGCAGGCCCGGGTTGCGGCCGCCGAGGATCAGTTGCTGGGTCTGGGCGAAGAACTCGATCTCGCGGATGCCGCCGCGGCCGAGCTTCAGGTTGGCGCCGGCGGCCTCCAGCCCCTCGCCGGTCTTGTGCACGTGGATCTGGCGCTTGATCGACTGGATGTCGAGGATGGCCGGGTAGTCGAGGCTGCGCCGCCAGACGAAGGGGCGGAGCGCCTTGAGGAAGGCCTCGCCGGCGGCCACGTCGCCCAGCATCGCCCGCGCCTTGATGAAGGCGGCGCGCTCCCAGTTCTGGCCGACGCTCTCGTAGTAGGTCAGGGCGAAGGGGACGGCGACCACCGGCGGGGTGGAGGACGGATCGGGCCGCAGGCGCAGATCGACCCGGAAGACATAGCCGTCGCCGGTGCGCTCCTGCATCAGGCCGGCGAAGGCCTGCGCCAGACGGTCGAGAAAGCGCTGCGGCTCGACGCCTGGAGCCAGCGCGTCGGCCAGCGTCTCGGGCTCCCAGAACAGGCTGACGTCGATGTCGGAGGAGTAGTTGAGCTCATCCGCCCCGTGCTTGCCCATGGCGAGGCCGAACAGGCCCGGCAGGGGGCCGCGGGGATCGTCGGGCGGGCTGACGATCTTGCCGCGCTCGCGGTGGTCGCGGACCACGGCGGCCAGGGCGGCGCGGGCGGCGGCGTCGGCGAAGCGGCTGAGCGCGCCGGTGACGGCGTCGAGATCCCACACCCCGCCCAGGTCGGCGAGGGCGGTGAGCAGGTGGAGTTCGCCCTTCAGCCGCCGCAGCGGGGCGCGGAGGTCGTCGGCGCCCACGGACAGGGCCGTGGTGCGATCGAGGATGTCGGCGAGCTGGAGGTCGGGGTCCCCGGCGAGCACGGAGCGCAGCACATCCGGCCAGCGGCGGGCGAGGCCGAACAGGTAGGGCGAGGCGGCGAAGACGGGGGCGAGCGCCGGCCAGGCGCCGTCCAGCAGGTCCGCCCAGCCCCCCTCCCCGGCCGCCTCCGCCAGACGTTCTCGCGCCCGCCCGGCGGCGGCGACGTCGACCACCGGGCCGCAAGGGGTCAGGCGGGCGTGGAGCGGACCGGCGCTCACGCGGCGGCCGCCGGCGGCAGCACCAGGGCCACGCGCAGGCCGGGGCCGAAGCCGCCGTACTCGCCCGGCCCCTCGTCGAGCTGGATACGGCCGCCGTGCGCCTCCATCACCGCGCCGACGAGGGAGAGGCCGAGGCCCGAGCCCGGCTCGGTGCGGCTGTTGTCGAGGCGGACGAAGCGCTGGATCACCCGCTCCCGGTCGCCTTCCGGTCCGCCCGGACCGGTGTCGGTGACGGAGAACTCGATCTCGCCCGACGACCGTCGCCGGGCGCGCAGCATCACCGCGCCGCCGGTCGGCGTGTACTTGATGGCGTTGTCGATGATGTTGGCCAGCGCCTGGGCGAGGAAGGGCCGGTTGGCCTCGATCATCAGGCCACGCTCGATCTCGGCCGAGAACTCCAGGCCCTTGTCCTCGCTGGCGGGCTCGTAGAGCTCGGCCATGTCGGCGGCCAGATCGGCGGCGTCGAACAGCGTGGGGTCCGGAGTGCGGCCGGCGCCGGCGGCGGCCTGCAGCCGGGCGATGGCGAGCACGGTGTTGAAGGTCTTGAGCAGGCTGTCGGCCTCGTCCAGCGCGACCTGCAGGGCGTCGACGCCGTCGATGCGCCCGGCCTCGGCGTCGATCAGGGCGACCTCCAGCCTTGCCCGCATACGGGTGAGCGGCGAGCGCAAGTCGTGGGCGATGGCGTCGCCGGCGTGGCGGATCGAGGCCATCGAGCCTTCCAGCCGGTCGAGCATGACGTTGAGCCCCTGGCCCAGTTCGTCCAGCTCGTCGCCGGAGTTGCGGGCCGGCACCCGCGCCTTCAGGTCGCCGTCCTGGACGGCGGTGACGACCCGGTTGAGGCGGCCCATCGAGCGCTCGATGTTGCGGCTGACGAACAGGCCGCCCGCGAGACCGAGGAGCAGGACGATGCCCATGGCGGCCCACAGCGCCTGGGTGAGGCGGGCCAGATAGGCCTCGGTGTCGCCCATCGACCGCCCGACGTAGAGCATCTCGCCCGAGGCCAGACGGACCTGCACCCCGCGCGCCTGCGGGCGGGTGACGCGTCCCTCGAGATCGGTGTCCGTGAAGGGATGGGTGATCCACTGCTCGCCCTCGTCGTAGTCGACGATCGGCGAGGCGGTCAGCGAGCCGGTGATCGGGCTGCCCTCCCGGTCCATCAGCAGATAGAGGTAGGGGCTGTCGCTCAGGGCGCGATCGACGAGGGCGCGATTGAGGGCGTCCACCCCCCGTTCCTTGTAGATGCCGGTCAGGGTCTGCAGCTCGCTGCGCACCGAGGCCTCGGCCCGGGCGCGCGCCTCCGAGGCCGAGGCGACGTAGACGTAGCCGAGGATGGCGCTGGCCGCCGCCGCGAACAGGGCGAGGAACAGCAGGGTGAGCCGGAAAGGCGTCCGGCGGAGGATGGACGGGAGGCGCATCAGGCCTCCAGCCGGTACCCCGCCCCGCGCACCGTCTGCAGCATCGCCTTGTCGAAGCCCTTGTCGATCTTGGCGCGCAGGCGGCTGATGTGCACGTCGATGACGTTGGTCTGGGGGTCGAAGTGGTACTCCCAGACCTTCTCCAGCAGCATGGTGCGGGTCACCGACTGGCCGGCGTGGCGCATCAGGAACTCGAGCAGCTGGAACTCGCGCGGCTGCAGGTCGATCTCCTGCCCGGCGCGGTGCACGGTGCGGGCGATGAGGTTCATCTCGAGGTCGCCGACCTTGAGCATGGTGGCGACCGAGCCGGTCTCGCGGCGGCGCGACAGGGCCTCGACGCGGGCGATCAGCTCGGAGAAGGCGTAGGGCTTGACCAGATAGTCGTCGGCCCCGGCCTTGAGGCCGGTGACGCGATCCTCGACCTCGCCCAGGGCCGACAGGAACAGCACCGGGGTCTGGTCGCCGTCCTTGCGCAGGGTCTCGACCATGCCGATGCCGTCCAGCCGCGGCATCATGCGGTCGACGACGTAGACGTCGTAGCCGCCCTTCTGCGCCTCCAGCAGGCCGAAGGCGCCGTCGACGGCGTGGGTCACCTCGTGCCCCGCCTCGCTCAGGCCCCGGACCATGGCGGTCGCGGCGTCGGCGTCGTCCTCGACCACCAGCA
>JANJTI010000276.1 GCA_024711185.1 Brevundimonas sp.
AGGGCGAGACAAAGAGCGTCGCGGGCCAGCTTCAGGGCCGCGCCGGCGTCGGCCGATCCGCCGCCGAGGCCGGCGGCGACGGGCAGACGCTTGTCGAGCCTGATCGCCAGCGGCGGCTCACCGCACTCCGCCGCCTCGCCCAGCCGGCGCAGGACCCGGAGGACCAGATTGTCGGCCTCGCCTTCCAGGGCGCCGGCGAATGCCCCGTCGACGGTCAGCGACAGGCGATCGGCGGGGGTCGCCGACAGACGGTCGCCGATGTCGGCGAAGGCGACGAGGCTGACGAGAGGGTGATAGCCGTCCGGCTGGAGCGGGCCAACGTGCAGGAACAGATTGACCTTGGCGGGCGCGAGCGCCGTCCGCAGCGGCATGGTGTCAGGCGCCCGCCGCGGCGGGCGGCGCGGACTCGGCGAGACCCTCTGCCAGCTTGCGTTCCACGGCGGCGCGGCGGTCGGCGTCGGGGTCCAGCGTCAGAACACGGTTCCACTGCCACTCGGCCTCGCGTCGACGTCCGACCCGCCAGTAGGCGTCGCCGAGATGGTCGTTGATCTCGGCGTTGGCCGGCTCCTTGTCGACGGCGCCCTCGAGTGTCTCGACCGCGGCGGCGTACTGGCCCTGCCGATACTGCGCCCAGCCCAGGGAGTCCTGGATGTTGCCGTTGTCCGGATCGGCGGCATGGGCGCGGGCGATCATCTCGGCGCCCTGTTCGACACGCCGGCCGGAGTCGACCCACAGATAGCCGAGGTAGTTGAGCAGCATGGCGTCGTCCGGCTGCACCTGCAGCGCAGCCCACAGCTCCGCCTCCGCCTCGTCGATCCGGTCGAGCAGGTGAAGGGCGTTGCCGCGGAGGAAGCGGGTCGCCGCCGGCTGGTCGGCGGTGTTCAGCGTGGGCCGGGCCAGGATGGACAAGGCCTCGGCGGCCTCGCCGTTCGCCAGCAGCTGCCCCGCCAGTTCGAGGGCGATCAGGATCTGGTCGGGCGCAGCCGCGTCCGCGCGCCGGAAGGCGGCGAGCGCCTCGGCCGGCTTCTCCTGCCGTCGCAGGCTGAGGCCAAGATTGTACTGCGCCCCCGCGTAGACGATGGGATCGGACCGGCTGACGCCGAGGAAGGCGGCCTGGGCCGGCGACTCCTGCTTGGCGCCGGCGAAGGCGTGGCCAAGGCGAAGGGCGATGGAGTCCTCCGGCGCCAGGGCCATGGCCAGTCTGAGGTAGATCGCGGACAGTTCGTGCAGTTCGTACGCCCCGACCTCCATGGCGGCGAAGACCAGCGCATCGGCGGCGTTCGCCGCCAGGGACGGGACGGCCGGCGGACGGGCCCGCCGTTCGAGGCGCTCCAGCCCGCGCAGGGCGGCCGGTTCGGGCGCGGCTCCCGCCAACGAGGCGCGGTAGCGGGACTCCGCTTCGGGGCGGCGGCCCCGACGCTCCAGAAACTCGCCGTAGGCGACGCCGAACAGGCGCTCCCCCTCGGGAAGGGTCATCAACGCACGGTATTCGACATCGGCATCGTCGTAACGCCGCCGCAGCTCGAGCAGCCGGGCGCGCTGCAGCCGGAGCACCAGGCCGGCGGAATCTCCCGGGGCCGTCTCGACCGGCCCAAGGGCGGCCTCCCAGTCGCCCGCGGCGGCGCTGACGGACGGGAGCAGGTAACGTGACACGGATCCATAGGGCGCCGCGAAGGGTCGATCGCGCAGACCCGCCAGGGCGGCCTCGCCGTTCCCCTGTTGCAGGGCGCGTACAGCCCGGAAGAGCCGCCCCGCGTCGGCCAGCAACGGCGTGCCCTCGACCATCGGGGCGAGGCGCACCACGGTCTCAAGATCGCCGGTGAACAGGGCGGCGCGGAAGGCTTCCTCCCCGACCACCGGCTGCTCGGGGGCGAGGGCGTGGCTGCTGGCCAGGAATTCGGCGGCGTCGGCGCGCGCCCCGCGCACGCCCGCCACACGTCCTGACAGATAAAGGCCGTAGGCGGAGCGGCCAGCGGCGTCGAGCGGCACCGGTGCCCACTCAGCAGGGATCGGCGGCGCGGCGCGCGCGGCTTCCTCGACCTCCTCGTCGACGGGGACCACGGCCGGCGGAAGCGCGTCGGACGGGTCGACTGCTTCCGCGGGCGGAATGACGATGGCCGGCGGAGACAGCGGCGGATCGACGATCACCGGCGCGTCCTGCGCAGACGCGGCAGGGGCGAGCGCCAGGGCGGCGCAGCCGGTCAGGAGCAGGCGAAGGGCGGAGTGGCGCATGCCGGGAACCTTCCCGGATTATGCGGCGGCGGCAAGGCCCCTCGCCGCCTCGCGTCACATATTCGGATAGTTCGGACCGCCGCCGCCTTCGGGCGTCGTCCAGACGATATTCTGCGACGGATCCTTGATGTCGCAAGTTTTGCAGTGGACGCAGTTCTGGGCGTTGATGACGAAGCGCGGGTCGGCCTTCGCAGCCTCGTCGCCGTAGACCACCTCGTAGACGCCGGCCGGGCAGTAGAGGCGGGCCGGCTCGCCGTACCTGGGCAGGTTGACGCGGATCGGCACGGATGGGTCGAGCAGCTTGAGATGGGCCGGCTGGTCCTCGGCGTGGTTGGTGTTGGAGACGAACACGGAGGACAGCTTGTCGAAGCTGAGCTTTCCGTCCGGCTTCGGGTAAACGATCGGGCGGTGCTTGTCCGCGGGTTCGGTGGAGGCCGCGTCGGTCTTGCCGTGCTTCATCGTCCCGAACAGGGAGACGCCGCCGAACAGGGTCTGGAACCACATGTCGAACAGGCCCAGCGCGCCGCCGAGGGTGGTGCCGAACTTCGACAGCAGCGGCTTGGCGTTCCGTACGCGCTTGAGTTCCCTGTAGACCCAGCTGTCCTCGTAGGCGGCCTGGTATTCGACGAGTTCATCGCCGCCGCGGCCGGCGGCCAGCGCGTCAAAGGCGGCGTCGGCGGCCAGCATGCCGGTCTTCATGGCGTTGTGGCTGCCCTTGATGCGCGGCACGTTCACGAAGCCGGCCGAGCACCCGATCAGGGCGCCGCCCGGGAAATACAGCCGCGGCACCGATTGGAAGCCGCCTTCGGTGAGGGCCCGCGCGCCGTAGGTGATGCGCGTCCCGCCCTCCAGATGCTCGCTGATCGCCGGTTGATGCTAGAAGCGCTGGAACTCGTCGAACGGCGACAGGAAGGGGTTACGGT
>JANJTI010000022.1 GCA_024711185.1 Brevundimonas sp.
GCAGGGCTTCGACGTCCTGATCCTCGACACCGCCGGCCGGATCACCCTCGACGAGGCGCTGATGGCCGAGGTGGCCGAGGTGGCCGCCGTGGCGAAGCCGGTCGAGACTCTGCTCGTGGCCGACAGCCTGACCGGTCAGGACGCGGTGCGCACCGCCCGCGCCTTCCACGAGCGCCTGCCGCTGACCGGCCTGATCCTGACCCGCGCCGACGGCGACGGGCGCGGCGGGGCCATGCTGTCGATGCGGGCCGTCACCGGCCTGCCGATCAAGTACCTCGGCGCCCGCGAGAAGGTCTACCAGCTGGAGGTGATCGACGCCCGCCGCGTGGCCGGCCGCATCCTCGGCCAGGGCGACATCGTGGCGCTGGTCGAAAAAGCCAGCCAGGAGCTGGACCAGGCCAAGGCCGAGAAGATGGCGAGGAAGCTGG
The DNA here is from genome assembly GCA_024711185.1 of Brevundimonas sp. Lineage (GTDB taxonomy): Bacteria > Pseudomonadota > Alphaproteobacteria > Caulobacterales > Caulobacteraceae > Brevundimonas. The sequence continues at coordinate 429 of JANJTI010000022.1, forward strand.
CCAAGGGCCAGTTCGACCTCGACGACCTGATGGGCCAGCTGCAGCAAATGAAGCGCATGGGCGGCCTGCAGGGGATCATGGGCCTGCTGCCGGGCGTGGCGAAGATGAAGGCCCAGATGGCCGACGCCAACATCGACGACCGGATGATCAGCCGCCAGGAGGCGATCATCAGCTCGATGACCAAGGCCGAGCGCAAGAAGCCCGACCTGCTGAACGCCAGCCGCAAGCGGCGCATCGCCGCCGGCGCCGGGGTCGAGGTCCAGGACGTCAACCGCCTGCTCAAGCAGCACCGCCAGATGGCCGACACGGTCAAGGCGCTGTCGCGTGGCGGGCCGAAGAAGATGCAGCAGATGGCCGCCATGCTGGGCGGCGTCGGCGGCGGACCGGGCGGCCCGGACATGGCCCGCCTGAAGGCGATGGGCGGCGGCAAGATGGCCGAACCCAGCGCCGAGGAGATGAAAGCCCTCCAGGACCGGCTCGCCGGCCTGGGCGGCGGACAGTTGCCCAACCTGCCGGGCGGCCTTCCGGGGCTGCCGGGCTTCCCCAAGAAGAACTGACTACCGAAAGAGACCTGAAATGCTGAAGATTCGTCTGGCCCGCGGCGGCGCCAAGAAGCGCCCCTACTACCACATCGTCGTCGCCGACTCGCACGCCCCGCGCGACGGCAAGTTCATCGAGAAGGTCGGCAGCTACAACCCGATGCTGCCGCGCGACGGCGAGCAGCCGCGCGTCGCCCTCAAGGCCGACCGCATCGCCGAATGGCTGGGCAAGGGCGCCCAGCCGACCGACCGCGTCGCCCGCTTCCTGTCGCAGGACGAGGCTCTGGCCGACAAGGTGAAGTGGACCCAGGGCAACAACCCGAAGAAGGCCGAGCCGGGCAAGAAGGCCCAGGAGCGCGCCGCCGAGCGCGCCCAGCGTGAAGCCGACCGTCTGGAAGCCGAAGCCGCCGCCAAGGCCGAGGCCGCCGAGGCCGCCGCCCGCGCCAAGGAAGAGGCCGCCGCCGCCAAGGCCGCCGCCGACGCCGCCCCGGCCGAAGAGGCTCCCGCCGCTGAAGCCGCTGCTGAAGAGGCTCCGGCCGCCGACGCCGCCGCCGAGGAGGCCCCGGCCGCCGAAGAGGCGACCGAGGAGAAGGCCGAGGGCTGATCCCCTCGCCGGATCGGTAATGAAGGAAGGCGGCGTCCCCACGGACGCCGCCTTTCTTTTTTTGCGTGCGCCTACCGCGCTTCGCGCTACTTGAGGCGCGATCTGTATGGGCGGCGGGACCGATGAGCGAGACCAAGGAAAAGCTGGTGCTGGTCGGCCAGGTGGCCGGCGGGTTCGGGGTCAAGGGCGAGGTGCGGGTGACGGCCTGGACCGCCGATCCCCTGGCCCTGCTCGAATACCGCGACCTGCTGCGCGCCGACGGCTCGCCGGGGCTGACCCTGCTGTCGGCGCGCCCTGACAAGAACGGCGTGGTCGGGCGAGCGAAAGAGATCGCCACCAAGGAACAGGCCGACGCCCTGCGCGGGCTGAAGCTGTTCGTGCCCCGCGCCCGGCTGCCCGAACCGGAGGAGGACGAGTTCTACCTGACCGATCTGATCGGGCTGGAAGCGCGCGATCCCGAAGAGGTCGTGCTGGGCCGGGTCAAGTCGGTGCAGAATTTCGGGGCCTCGGACATGCTGGAGATCGCCCCGGCGGCCGGCGGCCCGACCTGGTACCTGCCCTTCACCCGCGACGCGGTTCCCGACCTGCACGTCGCCGACGGCTGGCTTCGGGCCGTGCGCCCGAACGAGGTCGAGGAGCGCGAGCCGGACTGAACCCGGCCCCTGCCCAAGCGTTACGCCGGTCCAACAGAGGAAGGCGATCGCATGGGTATCTTCAGCTCGATCTGGGACCGCATCCGGGGACATCGGAAGGCGCAGGAGCCCGCCGCCGCGCCGGCGCCGCAGCCGACCGTGATCGCCACCGCGGCGCCCGCTCAGACGGCCCTGCCGCCGGTCGACGTCGAGGCGGTGCTGCAGTCGATGGCGGAGATGAAGGGCGAGGCGGCGGCCGGAAACTGGCGCACCTCGATCGTCGACCTGCTCAAGCTGCTGGGCCTCGATTCCAGCCTCGAGGCGCGCAAGCAGCTGGCCGAGGAGCTGAACGTCCACGCCGGCCCGCACGGCTCGGCCGAGCAGAACATCGCCCTTTCGAAGGCGGTGTGGCGCAAGCTGGCCGAGAACGGCGGCCTGGTGCCCGATTCGCTCAGGGACTGAGGCGGAGCGGCGGCCATGCCCTCCAGCGTCATCCGCCGCTTCACCTACGACGAACCCCACCGCCGCCTGCGCGTGGTCTTCACCTCGGGCGACGTCTACGACTACGAGGCGGTGCCGCCCGAGGTGGTCGCCGACTTCCGCAACGCCTTCTCGAAGGGCCGCTTCTTCGGTCCGAACATCCGCGACCGGTATCGCTACCGGCGCGTGGAGCGGGCGGCCCGCTGAAGCCTACTCCTCGCCGTCCGGCAGGCCCATCATGTGGAAGCCGGCGTCGACGTGGATGACCTCGCCCGTCGTCGACAGGCCAAGGTCGGAGCACAGCCACAGGGCGCAGCCGGCGACCCCCTCCATCGAGGTGTCCTCCTTCATCGCCGACATGGCCCGGCCTTGGGCGATCATGCCGCGGCCGCCGGAAATGCCGGCCAGCGACAGGGTGCGCATGGCCCCGGCCGAGATGGCGTTGACGCGGATGCCCTTCGGGCCGAGGTCGCGGG
>JANJTI010000331.1 GCA_024711185.1 Brevundimonas sp.
GCGGACTCGTGCACCAGACCCTGTAGGAGAGCGCGCTGTCGGTGGCGTGAAGCGGCCCTCCCGAACATCGGCTATGGGTGGGAAGCGGACGTCGTCGCTTACAGGACCAGGTCCTCGGTCAGCTCCAATCTGCCGCCTTGAGCAATGAATTCCGACGGCGTCTGGCGGGCGGCAACTGCGGCATCCCCTTCGCATTTTGGACAGCGATACACCGGCTGGGGCGGCTGGTATTTCTCTCGAAACTGCTGGAACGAAATTCCGTTGGCGGATGATCGCGGGAGCCAGCGGGCTACAGAAAGCGCTACGACCTTCTGCCCCAGATGCTGGCTCATTCGGTCCGCAAACTGTTGGCGGCCCTCGGCGTAATCCGCGCGGAGTTCGTCCTGGTTCAACGTTCCGAGGACCAGGAGGGGCGACTCGACAGACGTTGCCGCTTCCAGCCCAGCAGTGGCCATGTCTGACTCGCCCGAGAATACGAACGTCGGAAAACGTGCGCTACAAGCTTCGCATTGAACGTGCTGCACTTCCCCCTCAACGCGCCGCATAGCCCCCTCCTTCTGACGGGGAAGCTTCTCGTGGAAGAGCCATGTCCGCAATGGGTCGGGAGCAGACGGTCGTCCGTGGGCGGAAAGCGGACGTTAATCGGAAACGACGCGATAGCTTGAGACCCGAACATGGTCGTCCAGTTCGATCAACAGCCACTCATGATCGATTGCGAATAAGCCGCCATCCGGGCCGAGTACGTAGATCATTTCGGTCCCGCCCCACTTGTCGGTCGGAGTTGGCGGGCCAAGCAGGCTCACTACCTCGGCACGATCCATGCCTCTGAGGGGATGCTGCTCGAAAAGATTCGCGACCATGTGGGCGCGCTCGCGTGTCTCCAAATCAGCATCGAGCCACCGCTCTCGGTCGAACTCCCTTTGGGATCCGCAGCCAGCAACGAGAAGGCAGACGATCAAAAAGAGGATGCGCATTGGCAGATGCTGTCAGGCTTGTTCTGCGTCCGCAACGGGTCGGGAGCGGACCGCGAGATCCCGCCTCGACGCGGACGCTTCGCCCCGGCGGGCGACCTTTACGGTCCGTTCCAGCTGGAGGGACCGTTCGAGCTCCCCGCGCCGCCCCGATCGCGCCGCCGGCCGGTCCTCATTCCAGCCGGCAGAAGCAGTAGATGAACGGCTGCGGCGCGCCCCAGGGGGTCTGGTGCAGCTCCGTGACGCTGTCGAGGAGGCGGAACCTCGAACCGAACTGCCGGTGCAGCCCGCCGGCGTCGTAGCGGACGACGTCGAGGCCGCTGCAGGTCTCCGGGCCGTCGGGCGCGAAGGTCGCCACCACGACGTGCCCGCCCGGCCGGACGGCGCGGATCACCTGCCGCACATAGGCCTCCCGATCTTCCGCCGTGGTCAGGAAATGGAACACGGCCCGATCGTGCCAGAGATCGTAGCGGGCGGCCTCCAGCGGGGCCCGGGTGACGTCGCCGGCGATCCAGCGCACCCGGTCCGCCGCACCCCCAAGACGTCGCCGGGCCACGTCCAGCGCCTCGCGGGAGATGTCGAGCACGGTCAGGTCGGCGTAGCCGCGGGCGAGCAGATCGTCGACGAGGGTGGCCTCGCCGCCGCCGACGTCGATGATCGCGCTCCCGCGATCGGGCGCCGCGTCCCCGATCAGGCCGAGGGAGACGTCCAGGTGGGCCCGGTACCAGCTCACCTCGTCCGTCGCCTTCGAGCGGTAGACGTTTTCCCAGTGCGCCTTGCCTGACATGACCGCTCCCGAGCCGTTCCGTCGAAGCTGGGGAGTTCGGGGACCGGGCGCCAGAAGGGCGCGCCGCGGAAGGGGGTGCGTCAGGCCGGTTCGGGGCGGCGATCGGCCTGGCTGCGGAAGGCCGGCCGACAGAGGGTCTCCTCGAGATCGATGCATTCGCAGGCCTCGCGGGTCAGCGCGGCGCGGTCGGTGACGCGGATGACGCCGCGGCTGTAGGTGACGGCTCTCGCAGCCTTGAGGACCAGCGCGGCCGCGTTCACCGAGGTCCGCTGCACCCCCAGCAGGCGGGCGAGGTCCTCCTGGGTCAGGCGGAGTTCGGCCCGTTCCAGCCGGGCCGTGCTGGCGAGGATCAGCCGCGCCAGGCGCTGCGGAATGGTGTGGGCGCCAGCGCAGGCCACGGCCAGGGCGGCTTGGGCCTGGTAGTCGTAGGCGCGACGGATCAGCAGCGCCCGCAGGTCGTCGCTCTCCTCGACCCGCCGGCGCAGGGCCGAGGCGGGCAGCTGGAAGACCTCCCCCGGGGCGGCGACCTCCACGCCCCAGGCGCAGGGCAGCTCGGAGAGAAAGGCGGCCAGACCGGAGACCCCCTCGCAGCCCATGACAAAGGCTTCGGCGGAGCTGCCGTCGCGGAAGGTGACGATGTTCGCCAGGTAGGCGCTGGCCGGAAAATAGACGTCGTCCACCGTCTCGCCCTGGGAGGTCAGGACCTCGCCTCGTCCGACGCTGCGTTGCGCGAGATGCGGATAGAGGGCCGCCCGGTCGTCGGGGGCGAGGGCGGCGAGGGTGTGATTGCGAAGCATGGCGGCGCTCCCTTGGGTGGGCGGGAGTGCGCAGCGGCTTTTGCTGAAATCTCTCAGCTTCCGACGGGCAGGAACTGTCGGAAGTCTATGTTCAACGCCGGACACAGCAGATGGTTGCCCGCCGCCCCCGGTTCGGGATTGGCGGGCGTACCTGCGTCGTGACGCCGCGCAATCGCCACCCGGCCCTTTTCTGCGATTGACTTGCAGAGGCATTCGCGTATGGCCGGGCCCACAAACGGGGAACGTCTTTCATGTCCATGCGCCTTCTCGCCACCGCCTCCGGGCTCGCCCTCGCCGCCGCGGCCGCGCCCGCCTTGGCCCAGCAGACGCCGGACCCGACGGAGCTGGGCGAGGTCGTGGTCACCGCGGCCCGCACCGAAACGCCGCGCTCGGCCATTCCGGCGACGGTGCAGCTGATCGACGCGGAGGCGATCGTCACCCAGACGGCGCTCGGCGCCAGCGCGGTGGATCTGGTGGCGACCCTGTCGCCGTCCTTCTCGCCCACGCGGCAGAAGCTGTCCGGATCCGGCGAGACCCTGCGCGGCCG
>JANJTI010000343.1 GCA_024711185.1 Brevundimonas sp.
GGCGGATACGTCGACGCCTACGGCTGGAGCGGCCACGGCCCGGATGCGGCTCGCGGGGACTGGCGCGACGGAAGCGACTGGAACGCCGTCCCGTCGGCCTTCGACTGGCGCAGCCAGCTGGATCGGCCGGGCGACTACCGATGCGACGCCTACTGGGACGCCAGACGCAGTGATTGCGGCGAGCGCTGGCGCGACCAGCGGCATCGCGTCAGCCCGCAGGCCCGTCGCGACTATCGCGAACTGGCCGGCTATCGCTACGACGGCCACGGGCGGTACGGCGGCTACGCCGGCTACGGCTATGACCGCCGTGACCCGTACGGCCACGACCGCTACGGCGGCGGCCATCGGCCCTACGTCTACGACCGCCAGGCCTATGGTCGCTATGGATCCTGGCGGCGGGGATACGGCTCGACCTACGCGTCGGGCGGCGCGACCTGGCACGGCGCCTACGGACGGCCAGACGTGGTCTTTCCAGGCGGCGGGTACGGCCACGGCGGCCGCGATCTCGGACGCATAGCCTGGTGCCGGGCGACCTATCGGTCCTACGACCCGGGCAGCGGCTACTACCGGGCATGGAGCGGCCGGCTGATCTGGTGCGGCTGACAGCGGCCGCGAACCCCGTTCACCGGATCACAGACGCGTGGACGAGCGACGTTCGCCATCGTTTCGCCGCGGCCTGCCCGCTTCGCTGACCCCACGCCCGTGGGGCGCAGTCGAGGGGGAAGCGTACATGTCCCAGCACAACATCTCCGGGTCCGAAGTGTTCGGACCCAAGCCATTCGTCATCCTGCGGTCGGTCAGGGCCGGCGGCCTGCGCCGCCAGCGCAAGGCGCGAACCCTGCTGGCTTTTCTGGCCGGCGCCGCGGTCACGGTGGTCGCCGGCGCGGCCGCGGTGGCGGCCGCCTTCGGTCCCGGCCTGCTGCCCTGAGGTCTCTCAGGGCAGCCAGATCATCCGGCGCGTGCGGGCCTCGCCCCCCCGGGCCCGGCTGAAGCCCGGCCGCACCTCGCCCGTGTACAGGAAGCCGGCCTTCTCCAGCACGCGCCCCGACGCCGGATTGTCGTCGAAATGCCCGGCCACCAGCGCGCGCCGCCGCCACTTGCGGCTGGCCCAGACCAGCCCGGCCTCCAGCGCCTCGGTGGCGTAGCCACGGCCCCAGAACGGCCGCCCGATCCAGTAGCCGACCTCCGGCCCCAGGTCACCGGCCTCGAACAGGCCGAGCACGCCGACTGGCCCGTGATCCTCATGCTCGATCAGGAAGGTGCGCGCGCGTTCCGGATCCTGGCCGGCCACCTGCAGCACGAAATCCTCGGCGTCCTTCACCGAGAACGGATGCGGCATGCGCAGGGTCATGCGGGCGATGTCGAAATCGTTGGCCAGGGCCGCCAGTCGGGTGACGTCCTGGGCCTGCGGGCTGCGCAGGGCCAGACGCCGCGTCTCGACGACGGGAGAGGGTTCGATCACGCACATGGCACGCCTCATTCGGTCTCGCCGCCTCCTTGGAGGGCTCGGGCGGCGTTCGAGGCGGGGAACGAAAACGGGGAGCCTGGTGATCCAGACTCCCCGCGGAATATTTCCCTTGGTCCGGATCGCGGCCCTTTCGGCCTCGCGCGATCCGGTCTGTCTTCCGTTTCGCGCTATTCGGCGGCCATGGCCGGCATGTCGTTGGCGGCGAGAATCGACACGTAACAACGGCCGCCACGCTTTTTCGTGAACTGGACGGAGCCGTTGGTAAGGGCGAACAGGGTGTGGTCACGGCCCATGCCGATGTTCTCACCCGGGTGGAAGGTGGTGCCGCGCTGACGCACGATGATGTTGCCGGCGAGCACGCGCTCGCCGCCGAACTTCTTCACGCCGAGGCGCTTCGACTCGGAGTCGCGCCCGTTACGCGACGAACCACCGGACTTCTTGTGAGCCATGAGTCTGCTCCTGTTCTCGTATCGCTCTTACGCTTCGTCGGACGAGGCGGCGGTTTCGGTCTTCTTGGCGGCGGCCTTCTTCGGCGCAGCCTTCTTGGCGGGGGCCTTGGCTTCAGTCGCCTCGGCGGCGTCGGCCTTGGCGGCCTTCGGAGCGGCGGCCTTCTTCGCCGGCTTGGCTTCGACCTCGGTCGCCTCGACGCGCGGGGCCAGACCGCGGGCGCGGGCGTTCATCTCGGCCTTGGTCAGCAGGGCCACTTCGCCGTCCCACTTCGCCTTCTCGCCGGCGCCTTCGATGCCCGTGATGCGCAGGACCGACTCCATCTGGCGATGGCCGTTGGTGCGGCGGTAGCCCTGACGACGGATCTTCTTGAAGATCTTGATCTTCTCGCCCTTGCGGGTCTCGACCAGGGTGGCCGCGACCGAGGCGCCGTCGATCATGGGCGCGCCGACGGTGACGCCCTTGTCGCCGCCCAGCATCAGCACTTCGCCGAACTTGACGTTCGAGCCGGCCTCGCCGTCGAGCTTCTCGACAACGATCACGTCGCCCGGTTGGACCCGGTACTGCTTGCCGCCGGTCTTGATCACCGCGTACATGTTGAAGCCTCAGCGAAACGCAAAAAGAATAGCGCCCGTCGGGGACCCCCGCGGGCGAAGAGCGGCGACATATACGGAAGGGCCCCGCAGAGTCAACGCGGGCGGGGCGAAAAAGCCCGTGGGGGTCCGGTCCGGCCGAGCCTGCGGCGCCCCGACCGCCTCCGCCCCCTCGACCGTTATAAAGTAACAGGGTAAGGGAGGCGCGATGACGTCCCCCGACCTCCAGCAATCCGTGGTGCTTTCCGTGCTGGGAGCCGGCTTCGCGACCGCCTTCCTGCACGCGGCCCTGCCCACGCACTGGCTGCCGTTCGTGCTGGTCGGGCGCGGGCAGCGCTGGAGCCTCGCCCAGGTTCTTGGCGCCGTGACGGCGGCCGGGCTGGCGCATATCGCCACCACGGCGCTGGCCGGCGGCCTGATCGTCGCGGCCGGACTGGCCATGGATCAGTGGATCTCCGGCCTGCTGCCCAACCTGTCCGCCGGCCTGCTGTTTGTGTTCGGAGCCTTCTACCTGGGCCGCGCCCTGCTGCGGCAGCCGGTGATGGGCGGCGGGCCGGCGCTGGAGCTGTCCGAGCCGACCGTGTCGCACGCCGCCGCCTTCTGGGGCCTCGTGGCGCTGATGGCGGTCTCCCCGGGCGAGGTGCTGCTGCCGATCTATCTCTCGCAGGCGACCGAGGGTCTGGTCCTGCTGGGCGGGCTGACCCTGGCCTTCGCGGCCGGCACGGTGCTCGGGATGTCGCTGTTCACCGTGCTGGCCCGGGCCGGCTGGTCGGTGCTTCGGCTCGAGCGCTGGGCCCGCTACGAGGGGGTGATCCTCGGCCTGGCCCTGATCCTGATCGGCCTTCTCGTCGTGCTGCGCCAGCACTAAGGAACAGGACATGGCGCACGCCCACGACCATCACGACCACGACCACGATCACGATCACGGCCACGCGCCCGGCGGGGGCGGCCGCCATCACCACCATCACCATGGTCCGGCCGACACCGGCGACTGGCGCTACGCGGTGGGCCTGATCGTCAACCTCGCCTTCGTCGCCATCGAGTTCGGCGCCGGCGTGTTCAGCGGCTCCACCGCCCTGATGGCCGACGCCGGACACAATCTGTCCGACGTGCTCGGCCTGGCCATGGCCGGCGGCGCGGCCTGGCTGGCCCGCCGGGCCGCGGGCCCCGGCAAGACCTACGGCTACGGCAAGGCCACGGTGCTGGCCGCGCTCGCCAACGCCCTGCTGCTGATCTTCGCCTGCGGGGCCATCGCCTTCGAGGCGGTGCGGCGACTGGCCGAGCCGGCCCCCGTCATGTCCGGCCTGATCATGGCGGTGGCGGCGATCGGCTTCGTCATCAATCTCGGCACGGCCCTGCTGTTCATGCGCGACCAGCATTCCGACCTGAACGCCCGCGGGGCCTATCTGCACATGCTGGCGGACGCCGCCGTGTCGATCGGCGTCGTCGTCGCCGGCGCGGTGATCTGGCTGTCGGGCTGGTCGATCGTCGACCCGCTGGTCAGCCTCGTCATCGTCGCGGTGATCCTGATCGGCACCTGGGGACTGCTCAAGGATTCGCTGAACCTGGCGATGGACGCCGCTCCGGCCGGTCTGGACGTCGAGGCGGTGCGCGCCGCTCTGCTGGCCCTGCCGGGCGTCAGCGCCGTGCACGACCTGCACGTCTGGGGCCTGTCGACGACCCGCGCGGCCCTCACCGCCCACCTGGTGCACGACCGGCCCGACGGCGCGGTCCTGCTGGCCGAGGCGCACGAGCTGATCCGCGTCCGCTTCGGCATCGGCCACGCCACCCTGCAGCTCGAGAACGCCCCGCTCCCCGACTGTCCCGGCTGCTGATCAGTCCGCCGGGGGCACGATCAGCCCGCCGCCCGGATAGTCGATCACCACCAGACCGAACGGCCGGAAGGCGGCGTTGCCGAGGAAGCCCACCGCCTCGGGGCGGGCGAAATAGCCCTGCGGCGGCTGCACGATCAGCCGCGGCCCGGCCCATTCGATGCCGCCCAGCCGGAAGCGCTCGCCCGCATAGACCGGCAGCCGCACCGCTCCTCCCGTGCCGCTGCCGCCCAGAACCTGCAGCGGCGGGCCGGGTTCGCGGCCCCCGAGCACGGCTTCGTGCTGCGGCTGCGACAGGTTGATCCACAGGTGCGGATCGTCGAACAGGCCGGCCCCGGAATCGTAGCGCAGCTCGATGGACCGACCGTCCAGCTCCCCCGTCACCCGCGGAATCCCGTTGTCGTCGCGCATCGCCGCGCGCCGACCGCAGGCGGCGGCCGTCGCCGAGGCCTCGCTCGGCGGCGCCAGCGCCAGACGGCCGCGCTCGAAGTCCAGGGTCAGCACCCGGTCCCCGAACAGGTCGGAACCGAGAATGCCGGCCACCGGCGCGCCCTCCGGCCCCGCCAGGCCGGACAGGTCCGACACCGTCGGCGACAGCCGCGTCGTCACCGGCCCGAGGGTGAAGCGCGGCACGGTGGTGCTGGCCGCCTCGACCACCCCGCCGGTCCCTTCCACCGTGGTCCCGCCCTCATCGGGAAGGCCGAGCGCCTGCGCCACCCCGGCGTCCAGCGCGCTGCGGTTGGCGCCGGTGTCGACGAGAAACCAGCGCGGCTCCCCGTCCCCCGGGTCGGCGCGGACGAAGGCCACGTGGGCGACATAGGCCGCCTCGACGGCGCCCTCCGTGCGCAGGGCCTCGAAGGCGGCGGCGCAGGTCGGCCCGGAGGCGGCGAGGGACAGGATCAGGGCGTGCAGCATGGCTGCATCAGCCGCCCCCGCGCGCCCGGAGGCAAGTTAAGTCTCTTTCATCCGCCGCCGCGCCCACCTAGATGGGCGCCATGACCGACACCGCCTCCGGCCAAACCCCCGGCAAGACCCCCGTCACCGTGCTCACCGGCTATCTCGGCGCCGGCAAGACCACGCTGCTGAACCGCATCCTCACCGAGGACCACGGCAAGCGCTACGCCGTCATCGTCAACGAGTTCGGCGAGATCGGCATCGACAACGATCTGGTGGTCGGCGCCGACGAGGACGTGTTCGAGATGAACAACGGCTGCGTCTGCTGCACCGTCCGCGGCGACCTGATCCGCGTCGTCAACGGGCTGATGAAGCGCCAGCGGCCGGGCAAGCCGGCCTTCGACGCCATCATCGTCGAGACGACCGGTCTGGCCGACCCCGGCCCCGTCGCCCAGACCTTCTTCGTCGACGACGAGGTCAAGGCGAAGACCGTGCTGGACAGCGTCACCGCCCTGGTCGACGCCAGGCACGTCATGGCGCGGCTGGACGACTCCCGTGAGGCGCGCGAGCAGGTCGCCTTCGCCGACCGGATCATCCTGAACAAGACCGACCTCGCCTCCGAGGACGAACTCGCCGCCGTCGAGGCCCGACTGCGGACGCTGAACCCGCTCGCCCCGATCGCCCGGGCGCAGCGGGCGAACGTGCCGCTCGACCAGGTGCTGGGTGTGCACGCCTTCGATCTGGAGCGGATCTCGGAGGTGCGGCCCGACTTCGTCAATCCGCCGCACGGGGCCGAGGGCCACGTGCACGACGAACACTGCGGCCACGACCATCACGACCACGACCACAGCCACGGGGATGAGCACTCGCACGGTCCCCGCGGCCACGCCCACGAGGACGACATCCGGGGCGTCGCCCTGTCGCTCGACCGCCCGCTGGACGGCCAGAAATTCACCGCCTGGCTGGACCGGCTGCTGGGCGAGCAGGGCCAGAACATCCTGCGCGCCAAGGGCATCATCGACGTCAAGGGCGAGGATCGCCGGCTGGTCTTCCAGGCGGTGCACATGATCCTCGAAGGCGACCTGCAGAAGCCCTGGGGCGAGAAGGAGCGCCGCTGGTCGCGGGCGGTCTTCATCGGTCGCGATCTGGACGAGGCGGCGCTGAAGGCGGGCTTCGAGGCCTGCGCCGCATGAACCCCCCGCCCCGCCCGCACCGGGAGGCCGTGGTCCGCTACGGCACGCCCGACTTCGACATCCTGCAGCCCGGCGAATTCGTCCGCTGCGCCGTCTCGGGGCGACCCATCCCGCTCGACCGCCTTCACTACTGGAGCGTGGAGCTTCAGGAGGCCTACGCCGCCCCCGAGTACATGACGCAGCGCTGGGTCGAGACCCACAGGACCGGCGCATGAGCCGCTTCCAGTTCGACGCCCGGCCCACCGCCGCCCTGTTCGATCGCACCGGCGCCGCCTTCGCCCTCGGCGACGGCTCGGTGCGCTTTGAGGGCGGCGAGTTCAGCGCCGCCCACGACGGGGCCATCCTGTGCGCCGCGGTCCATCCCTCCGGGGACGGCGTGGTCACCGGCGGCGACGACGGCCGGGTGATCTGCCACCGCCGCGGCGAGGCCGGGCTGCTGGCGACGGCCAAGGGCGCCTGGATCGACGCCATGGACGCCTCGGCCGAAAGCGGACTGATCGCCTTTTCCCACGGCCGCACCCTGTCCGTGATCGATGCGAAGGACGCCGCCTTCCGCCGCGACTTCCGGCACGAACGCACCGTCTCCGGCGTCGCCTTCGAGCCCAGGGGCCGACGCATCGCGACCTCGACCTACGGCGGCGCGGCCCTGTGGTTCGCGCGCATCGCCGACCAGAAGCCGACCCTGCTGAAGTGGGCCGGCTCGCACACCGGCGTCGCCTTCTCGCCGGACGGCGCCTTCGTGGTCACCGCCATGCAGGACAACCAGCTGCACGGCTGGCGGCTGAAGGACCAGAAGAACCTGCGCATGGGGGGCTATCCGGCCAAGGTGAAGTCGGTCGCCTTCCTGGCCAATGGCCAGCTGATGGCCACCTCCGGCGCCCAGGGCGCGGTGCTGTGGCCCTTCATCGGCGCAAACGGCCCGATGGGGCGCGAGGCCACCGAGATCGGCTACGACGAGGGCAGTCACGTCGCCCTGGTCGCGGCCCGTCCGAAGCATGGCGTGCTGGCCGCCGGGCTCAGCGACGGTCGCGTCTGGCTGGCCGACCCGGCCGGACAGGGGCTGAACTTCCTCAAGGCCGAGCGGGGCGCGCCGATCGTCGCCCTGGCCATGAGCGAGGACGCCCGTCGCGTCGCCTGGGCCGACGAGGACGGCTGCGCGGGCGTCGCCGACGTCTGATCGCTTGCATACGGCGACGCTGTCGGGCGACATCCGTTCATGGACACCCAGCCCCCGCGCCTGAGGCGGAAACGGCCGCTGCTCACCGCCGTTCTGGCGCTGGGCCTGCTGCTGCTCAGCGGCGTGGTGGCCTACGCCGTCGTGCCGCCGCCGGCGACCTTCCTGATGACCACGCGAGCCATCGAGGGCGAAGGCCTGTCGCGACGCTGGCGCTCGCTGGACGACATCTCGCCACGGCTGGTCGAGGCGGTGATCGCCGCCGAGGACTCCACCTTCTGCAGCCACCACGGCTTCGACATGAAGGCCATCGAACAGGCGCTGAAGGCCAATGCACGGGCGGAGAAGCGCGGCTCCGGCCGCGTCCGCGGCGGCTCGACCATCAGCCAGCAGACGGCCAAGAACGTCTTCCTGTGGCCAGGCCGCGACTGGATCCGCAAGGGACTGGAGGCCGGTTACACCCTCGCCATCGAGGTGGTCTGGGGCAAGCGACGGATCATGGAGGTCTACCTCAACGTCGCCGAGTGGGGGCCGGGCGTGTACGGGGCCGAGGCGGCCGCACGGCACTGGTTCGGCAAGGGCGCTGACGAATTGACCCCGCGAGAGGCGGCGCGACTGGCGGCCATTCTCCCCGCCCCGCGCCGCTACAACGCCGGCGCCCCGGGGCCTTACGTGCGTCGCCGCGCCGCGCGCATCCAGGCCGCCATGGGCACGGTCCGCAACGATGGCCTCGCCGCCTGCGTATTCCTCCCCGTCCCTGGGGAGGGGGACCGCGCGTAGCGTGGCGGAGGGGCCGAACGGCCGCGCTTGACCTTACGGCCCCGCTCGCGTCCCTTGCCGGCCGCACGCGGCGGAACGACCGCGAAGGAGGAAGCATGAAGCGCCAACTGATGACCGCCGCCGCCATCTGCGCCCTGGGGCTCGGCCTTGCCGCCTGCGCCGGCACGGGAATGAGCCAGACGGCCGCCGCCGCTCCCGCCCGGACCGCTGCTGCGGCGCCGGACTTCCCGGTCACCCCGGCGGGGGCCGTCGCCTTCGTGGCCAGCGCCGAGGAGCGCCTCGCCGCCCTCTCGGAAGAGGCGGCGCGCATTCAGTGGACCCGCGCCACCAACATCACCTTCGACACCATGTGGCTGGAGTCGAGGATCAACGCCGAATACACCGAACTGCAGGTCGAGCTGGCCAACAAGGCCGCGGCCTTCAACGAGGTGCAGGTCTCCGGGGACGTCCGCCGCAAGCTGAACCTGCTGCGCCTCGGCATCGTCCTGCCGGCGCCGAACCGGCCCGGCGCGGCGACGGAGCTGGCCGAGATCACCACCCGGCTGGACTCGACCTACGCCACCGGCAAGTTCGAGTACAAGGGCGAGGAGATCACCCTCGACCAGGCCAATATCCTGATCGCCGAAAGCCGCGATCCTGCCGAGACCCGGGCGCTCTACGAGGGCTGGCGCACCGTCTCGCCGCAAATGGCGCCCGACTACGCCCGCATGGTCGAGATCGCCAACGAGGGGGCCCGCGAACTGGGCTTCGCCGACACCGGGGCCATGTGGCGCGCCGGCTACGATATGGAGCCCGACGCCTTCGCCGCCGAGACCGACCGGCTGTGGGAGCAGGTCAGGCCCTTCTACGAGAACCTGCACTGCTACGTGCGCGGCCGCTTGAACGCGAAATATGGCGACGCGGTGCAGCCCGACCAGGGTCCGATCCGCGCCGACCTGCTCGGCAACATGTGGTCGCAGCAATGGGGCAACATCTACGACGTCGTCGCGCCCGCCGCCGGCGGAGAGTCCAGCTACGACCTGACGGAGCTGCTGCGACGGCAGAACTACGACGCCTCGCGCATGGTGCGGACCGGCGAGGGATTCTACACCTCGCTGGGTCTCGCGCCGCTGCCGCAAACCTTCTGGGAACGGTCGATGATCGTCCGGCCGGAGGGTCGCGAGGTGGTTTGTCACGCCTCGGCCTGGGACCTCGACAACGCCGAGGACATCCGCATCAAGATGTGCACCCAGGTGAATGCGGACGACTTCTACACCGTCCACCACGAGCTGGGGCACAACTACTACCAGCGCGCCTACAAGGATCAGCCCTTCCTGTTCAAGAACGGGGCGAACGACGGCTTCCACGAAGCGATCGGCGACTTCGTGGGCCTGTCGGCGACCACGCCGACCTACCTGAACCAGATCGGCCTCCTCGACCGGGTGCCGGGCGAGGAAGAGGACATCCCGTTCCTGCTCAAGATGGCGCTCGACAAGATCGCCTTCCTGCCATTCGGCCTGATGGTCGATCGCTGGCGCTGGGACGTCTT
>JANJTI010000256.1 GCA_024711185.1 Brevundimonas sp.
AGGGTTTCCGGCGTGCTTCCGGATCGCTTCCAGAAGGGGGTTCGGATTGGCGAGAAAGGCTGAGTTCGGCCACCTCAAAACCGAGAAGCCGGCCTGTCTCAGGCGTGCATCCCGGGCCTCATCCCGGTCCCCGTGAAGTCGGTGCACGCCGCCGTCGAGCTCGACGACCAGTCGCGCTTCCAGGCAGACGAAGTCGCAGACCGCCCCGGCCACCGGCTCCTGCCGCCTGAACTTCAGCCCGGCGAGGCGTCGCCCGCGCACCATGGTCCACAGGACCGCCTCGGCCTTGGTCATCTCCTGACGCAGACGTCGCGCTCTTTGCGTCCTGTCCGGGGTCCGCCACATCGCCGTTCCTCCCCGTCTTGGCGTCCGAGTGTCGCGGAGAGTTGTGGCGCCGCTAAAGGTCGAGCGCCATGCGCTTCCTACCTTGGGTAGATGACTTGGCTGCCTCTCCCCTCCCCCTGCGGGGGCGGATCAGATTTGCGCCGCCGCCCTCATCCCCGCCATCTCCGCCGCCAGCCGCAGCGCCGCCACCAGACTGTCCGCCCGGGCGACCCCCGTGCCGGCGATGTCGAAACCCGTGCCGTGGTCGGGCGAGGTGCGCACCACCGGCAGGCCGAGGGTGACGTTGACGCCGCCCCAGAAGTCCAGCGTCTTGACCGGGATCAGCGCCTGGTCGTGGTACAGGCAGACGGCGGCGTCGTAGCCGGCCCGGGCCTCGTCGTGGAACATCGTGTCGGCGGGCAGGGGGTCGGTGATCGCGATCCCTTCCGCGCGCAAGGCGGCGGCGGGGGGGCCGAGCACCCCGATCTCCTCGCGGCCCATGGCTCCGCCCTCGCCGGCGTGGGGATTGAGCGCGGCCAGCGCCAGCCGGGGGGCGGCGATGCCGAAGTCGCGGCGCAGGGCCTCGTGAACCACGCGGGCGACGTGTCTGACCCGTTCCGCCGTGACCAGCGCCGGCACGGCGGCCAGCGGCTCGTGGATGGTGACGAGGGCGGCGCGCAGATCCTTCGCCGTCAGCATCATCACCGGTCCGCGGGTCCCGGCGAAGGGGACGTCGGCGGTCAGCTCCGCGAGGAATTCGGTGTGGCCCGGAAAGCGGAAGCCGGCGGCGTACAGCGGGGCCTTGGCGATCGGGGCCGTGACCACGGCCGAGGCCGCGCCGGAGAGGGCGAGGGCGACCGCCGCCTCGATCCCGTCGGCGACGGCGGCGGCGTTGGCCGGGTCGGGGCGGCCGGGCGTCACCGGGGCGGGCAGGGGCAGGTCCAGCGCCGGCAGGGCGCGGGCGAAGACGCGGCCGGCCTCGGCCGGATCGGCGATCGCCTCGACCGGAACGCCCTGGCGGCGCAGCAGGGCGGCGTCGCCGATCGCCACGAAGGCGGGGCCTGCGGCCTGCAGGGCGCGCCAGGCGGCGGCGACGATCTCGGGGCCCACGCCGGCCGGCTCGCCCAGGCTCAAGGCCAGCGGCGCGGCCGGCGGCGGAGCCGCCATCAGCGGGTCTCGATCAGGGCGTCCTCACGCAGATCGCGCATGTAACGCCGGCCCAGGGTGGCGAGGTTCTGGGCGAACAGCTGGTTCTCGACGCGGCGGCGGTCCGGCGCCTCGGGTCCGCCGGCGCGGCGGCCGCAGACGGCCAGCAGGTGCAGGCCCAGCGGGGTGCGGACGGGGGCGCTGATCGAGCCGACCGCGGCCTCGCGGGCGACCTGCTGGAACTGGGGCGCGAGGTTCTGGATGTCGGACTCGCCCAGGTCGGCGCCGAGCAGGCCCTGCTCCGAGCTGGCGCGGGCCAGGATGTTGTCGCAGGTCAGCTGCGGGCGGATGGCCTCCAGCCGCTGCCGCGCCGCGGCCTCGTCCGCCCCTTCCGGCAGCTCGACCATCACCTGCTTCAGCTGCACCAGGTTCGTCGCCGCCCCGTCCCGCTTGTCCCGCAGATAAATAATGTAAACGCCCCCCTCCACCGGAATCGGTCGGGACAGCTGACCGGGCTCGAGCTGATCCAGCGCCTGCTGCAGGGGAGGCGGGACCGAGCCTTCGACGATCCAGCCGGCGTCGCCGCCGCGGGACGCCGAGGGGGCGGCGGAGAATTGCTGCGCGACGGCCTGGAACGGGGCGCCCTGGACCATCTGCTGCACCAGCTGGTTGGCGCCGTTCAGCGCCGCCTGCTGGCCGCCGACCCGGCTGGCCTCGATATAGATCTCGCCGATCAGATACTGCTTCCGGGAGGCGGACTCGCCGATCTGCCGCAGCGCCGCATCGACCGCCGCCTGGCTGGGGCGGGCGCGGCTCTGGAAGCGGCCGCGGACCAGCTGCGACCAGCCGATCTGGGTGCGGAGCTGCTCGCGGAAGGTCTGCGGACGGATGCCGCCCTGCGAGAGGAAGTCGAGATAGGTCTGCGGCGTGGTTCCGACCTCCTCGGCCATGGCCGCGATCTCGCGATCGACCTCCTCGTCGCTGATGCGCAGTCCTTCTTCGGCGAACTTGGCCAGCTCCTGGTTCTGCAGTCGTTCGTCGACAAGGGCGTTGAGCGCCTGCTGCTGGATGGCCGGCAGGTTCTCCGGCGTGGGCTGCACCTGGGTCATGGCGATCAGCAGCAGCATGCGCTGGCGCAGGTCGTAGCCGGTGATGACGCTGTCGTTGACGGTCGCCAGGATGCCGTCCGCCAGCTGGAAGGTCGGGGCGGCGGCGGGCGCCTGGGGCGTCGCCGGGGAGGCGGCCGGGTCCAGCGCGCCCGCGGCGGCAGGCTGCTGGCCCGGGGCCGTCTGCGCCACGGCCGATCCGGCCAGGAGGGCGGCGATGGCCGCGCCCGTCAAGAAACGCTGAAAACGCATGCTAGTCCTGATTCCTCAAGCGGCGCCCGCCGGTTGCTCCGACTCCGCGGTCCCCCGCACGCCCTTCGCCCTGTCCTTACCCTGTACCGCCGAAAGTGGCGAGGTTTAGGCGTATATAGACCCCCTCCGCCGGCCCGCTCGGCCGCACGCGCGTGTTGTCGCGCCGCCAGCCCAGTTCGAAGCGGAAGCAGTCGTCATCAAACAGGAGGCCTACCTCCGAGCGGATCACGATGTCGCGTTCGAGATCGGCGATGCCGGACGCGGCGACGCCCCAGTTGCCATAGACGAACTGCTGTCCCGCCAGCTGGACGAACTCGTAGTTGCGGTTTTCCGGGCCGGGGACCGGATTGGAGCGATCGACGATGTAGCTCACCGAGGCGAGGTTTCGACGGCCCCATCGCCCGTCGATCGCCGCTTCGGCGCGGCGAACGTCGCCGGAGGAGTCGACCGTGGCGTGAGTCCAGCCTCTGACCCCGTCCGAGGGCGAGAAGGAGCCCTGCACCACCCAGTCCGACGCCTCGCTCGCCAGCCCGGTCGGGTCATAGCGACGGGTCGGGTCGTCGGGGGAGAGCGTCAGGAAGGCGGGCTCGGCCGCATCCCGAAGGCTTCGGCCGATGAAGAGACTCGCCTGGCGGCCCTGGCCCCAACGCAGGGTGGCCCGGGCGCCGGCGGTGAACCTGAGGCCGCCCTCGAGCAGGTCATAGCCAGGGAAGCGATCGATGCGGAACAGCGAACTCTCGTCCAGCTCGAGCGTCTGGCTGTCCTCATTGGGGATGCGCGGGTCCAGGTCAGGATCGGTCGAAACCGAGATCTGCGCCATGGGCTCGAGAATGAGGTCGGCGCCGGCGCCCACGCGGCGGATCAGCGGCCAGGACAGGTCCAGACCGGCCGTCGCCCGGCCGCGGCTGAAAGCCTCCGTGTCGAGGCCGAGCATCGGCGGCAGGTCGCCGATCGAATAGAGATCGGCCCGAAGATCCACGAAGGGCTCCCATCGGACCCCGAGCGGCGAAACAAGCGACCGCCGCCATTCCGCCTGGCCGGAGACCCGGCGACTGTCGACGCCGGGAAGCCCGAAGGTCGACCCGGGCGGAATGATCTCGGGCCGAAGCACCGGGCTGCCGACGAATTCGTCGCGATACAGCGAGGCGGCCGAGCCTCGAAGTCGGAGCCGGCCGCCGAACAGGGGACCGGCGGGCTCCCAGCGCGCCTCGACCAGCGGCGCGACGAGGGGCAGGGTTCCTTCGTCCTCGAAGACCTTGAAGCCCTGGGCGTCGCGGAAATCCGTAGCGGCGAAGCGTGGATCGAGGCGCAGGCTCTGGATGCGGAAGGCGGCGACCGACAGATATGAGCGTTCCGTCTGTCGCTCGACGTAGGCCTGGCTGATGAGACGGCGCTGGTCCCCATAGTAGAGGCCGTTGTCCTGGTAGGGGTCGCGGACGTCGTACCGGTCGAACAGGGTCTTGTCGGAGGTCTGTTCGGCGGTGAAGCCCCACCGCCAGGGCCCCGCGGGGTCGAACCGCCCGTAGCCGAGAAGGTAGCTGCGGTTCGTGCGGTCGCCGAACCGCACGTTGGTCTCGGCGTCGCCGTCGCCGTCGAGATCGAAGTCCCCGAAGTTCCGCTCGTAGGTGTAGCCCCCCCGCATCACGACGGTCCCGTCGCTGAATCGGCGCCGCCACTGCAGGTTCAGCAACGGCGCGACCTCGGTGTTCAGCTGAGGGCTGATCAGCCAATCCTCCGAGGGCGAGATCACCTGAAGGTAGGGAACCTCCAGACTCAGGCCGCGACCCTCGTCGTAGCTCGGCGTCGGAACGAGAAAACCGGAAGCCCGCTCGACCGTGGGATCGGGATGCGCGAAGAACGGCAGGTAGAAGACCGGAACGCCGCCGACCCGAAAAACGGCGTTGCGATACAGGACCGCCCTCAGTTCCTCGTCCTGAACCACCTTCTCGGCCTGTATCGCGATGCTGGGCTGCTTCGGCCGTCCGTCCTCGTCGCAGATGGGGCAGGGCGTGAAGAGGGCGTAGTTGAGTTCGTTGACGTTCTCGCTCCTGCGGACGGCGGTCGCGGCCATCAGGCTCGCGCCGTTGCGGAATCGCGTGGCGAAGTCGACGGCGACGCCCGCCTTCAGGTCGGAGTCGAGTTCGAGGTGGCTGGCGAAGACGACGTTGCCTTCCGGGTCGGTGAACTCAACCCGGTCGTCAGCGGTGGCGAGGCCGAGATTGGTGTCATAGGTCAGGCGTCCAGCCCGCAGGGTGCTGTTGCGGAAGCGGGCGAGCACACGCTCCTCCCCGCCGGCGGCCGTGATGACGTCGCCGTCGCGCGTGGCGGTGTCCGCCTCGAGATAGACGGCGTTCGGCCGCAGCCCGTCCTCGACGCCCGACCGCGCGGACGCCGATGGCGCATCCTGCGCCGCTGCCGCGCCCGACATGAGCGACAGCGCCGCCGCCGCTCCCCCGGCGAGCAGGCGGAAGCGCAGGGCTGCCGTTCGGGACACGGGACAGGCACGCTGCATGCGGTGGACTCGGGAAGGCGGACGGACGAGAGGCTCGCTTAGCCGTCCTCGGTATAAAACAGCAAGGTGAACGCGGCGAGCGCCGTGAGTAGCGGAGGCAGCCAGGCCGCCAGCCACGCCGGGATCACTTCGGCCGACCCGAAGGCGGACGCGGCCTGGTTGACGAAGAAGAAGCCGAATCCGAGCAGGACCGCAGCCACGCTCATGCGGGCGAGGTCGCCCAGCCGCATGAGGCGGAGCGAGAAGGCCGCGGCGAGGATCGACATGGCGGCGAACATCAGCGGAGTCGCCAGCAACTGCTGCAACCGGAGGCGATAGGCCGTTGTGGAGAAGCCGGCGTTCTGGACCCGCCCGATCTGCGCCGGGAGCGCCCAGAATGAGGTGGACTGCGGCCGGGCGAAGCGTTCGAACGCCTCGTCCTCCGCAAGACTGGAAGGAAGATCCAGCGTGGCGTAGCGGACGGCGCGCTGGCCAATCTGCGCGCCCACCGCGTCCACCAGCCTCCAGCGGCCCGCGCTCAGCGACGCCGAGTCCGCGTCGATGCGTTCCGAGAAGGTACGGGAACCGGCCGCGTCGTTGCTGTAGATGAAGAAGCTGACTTGCAACAGGCGCGCGCTGGCGCGATCCTGCCGCTCGGCGCGAATGATCATCTGACGGGTGTCGTCCCCCTCGCGGATCCAGACCGCCTGGGGCGCGGCCAGCCCTGCAGCCGAGCCGGAGAGGCGCGCTCGCTCGCGCTGGAACAGACCGTCCGCCGCGGAGGCCGCGGGACCCAGCGCTGTCACGGTCAGGACGCCGACGAGGAAGGCCGCTCCCGCAGACGGGAGCACGAAGCGCCAGGCGGACACGCCCGCGGCGCGCATGGCGATCAGCTCGCTGCGCCGGTTCAGTCCGACAAAGGCCGCCAGCGTCCCGAACAGGAAGACGAAAGGCAGGAGCTGGATGATGACCTGCGGCGACTTCAGCAGCATCAGCCCGAGGATCCGGGCAGCCGGAAGATCGACGTCCGATCCGACCCCGCGAGAGATCTCGACGAAGTCGATCAGCATGATCAGGGCGGCGATCACCCCGAGGGCGATCGCGAGCGACCGCGCCTGCTGGACAAGGACATAGCGCTCGATGCGGCCGAGCCGCAGCCAGGGCACGGGGAGGGAGGTGCGAGTGCTCACGCGAACCTCGTCTTCAGCCGCTCATAGGGGCCCCAGCTGCGGCGCTTCCGCGGTTTCAAGGCCCGGAAGAGCAGGCGCAGCGCGACCGCGGTCGCGGCGAGCGGGATCAGGTACTGAAGGATGTTCAGCCAGCCGTTCCACGCGCTGGCGGCGACCACGCCATAGCCGACGATGCGGACCACGAGGAAGGCGGCGGCGGCCCTGGCGATGCGGAGGCCGTAGCCGGTGCGGCTGAAGGCTCCCCCGAGGATGGCCGCCAGAGCCATGGCCATCGCCATCAGGGCGTAGAGCGGCGCCGACAGCCGCGAATGGCCCTCGGCCGCCAGCTCCCCGGCCGTGCCGACCCGCGCCAGATCGCGCGGCGACGGGTTGAACAGCTGCGGCAGGTAGAGGTCCGAAGGCTTGTAGCGGACGTCTTCGGTCACCTCGGCGTAGGCGCCGAGCGGCACGTCCTGGCGTCCGAAGGACAGGTGCTCGAGCACGCCCCTGCTGGAGTAGCGCTGCCAGGAGCCGTCGATGAGGGTCAGGATCGGCTCGCCGTCGATCCGCGCGAAGCGGGCCTCGGCCGCGTCCCAGGTGGTCACCCGATCGCCGTCGGTCTGGTAGATGAAGATGTTCTTCAGCAAGCCGTTCTGCTCGATCTGCTGGACGTAGACCGTGAGCCCTTCCGGCCCCTGCACGAAGCGGCCCTCCTCGACCAGCAGGGCCGCGAGGTCGGTGCGGACGGCGAAGGCTTCGGCCCGCGCCTGCCGTTGCGCCCAGGGCTGCAGGACCGTGGTGATCGCCAGGGTGACGACCGCCGCGATCGCTGCGAGCGTGACCGCCGGTTGGATAGCCGACCAGCGCGTGACGCCGGAGGCGAAGACCGCGGTCAGCTCCTGCTCCCGCTGCAGGCGCGTCAGGGCGATGAGGGCGCCGACGAAGAGTCCGATCGGAATGATCACCGCCAGCAGCTGCGGCACCGCCAGCAGAGTCAGCTTGACCATGACCCACACGCTCTGGCCCCGCTCGACGATGATCTCGAGCTGATCGAGGCTCTGGCTCAGGATGCCGATTCCGGCCAGGGCGGCGCACGCCCCGACGACGGGCCGGGCGATCTGGCGGAAAAGATAGCCTTGAATCAGCGTCATGCGCGGAGGAAATCGCCCGGTTGCGGGTGGCGGTGCGGGAGCGCATCTAATACACAGCCGGTCGCGCCGGTGAAACCGCGCGCCCATTGCCCATTCGCAAGACCGGGGCGTACATCCCGGCGGGAGCTGTAAATGAATATCGAGTTTGTCGCGTCCCCGGGCGCCGCCGGGGTCCTGGCGGTGCTGGTCAACGAAGGCCGCAAGCTTTGCGGCGCGGGCGGACAGCTCGACCAGACGGCCTCGGGCGCACTGACGCGGGCCATGAACGCGAGCCGGTTCACCGGCGGCTCGAACAGCACCCTGATCGTCGCGGCCCCTTCGGGTGTGGAGGCGCAAACCGTCGTGCTGACGGGCGCAGGCGAAGCGGACAAGTTCGACGATCTGGCGCTGGAGGCCGCAGCCGGAGCCGCCTATCAGGCCGTGAAGCTGTCCGGCGCCACGATCCTGACGATCGACGCCTCCCACCTGACGGCGCAGCAGGCCGCGCGCGCCGCGTTCGCCGCGCGGCTCGCGAGCTATCGCTTCCTGAAGTACCGCACGACGCTGAAGCCGGAGAAGACGCCGTCCATCGAGACG
Organism: Brevundimonas sp.; assembly: GCA_024711185.1. GTDB lineage: Bacteria > Pseudomonadota > Alphaproteobacteria > Caulobacterales > Caulobacteraceae > Brevundimonas. The sequence continues at coordinate 8,216 of JANJTI010000256.1, forward strand.
ATCCGGATCGTGGCCGCGGATGTGGACGGCGCCCGCGCCGCCTGGGAGTCGTTCGCGGCGGTGGCCGAGGCCGTCGAATTTTCCCGCGACCTGGTCAGCGAGCCCGCCAACGTCCTGTATCCGGCGGAGTTCGCCCGGCGGGTCAAGGGGCTGGAGAGGCTGGGCCTCGAGGTGGAGATCCTCGGCGAGTCGGAGCTCGAGGATCTCGGCTTCCGCACCCTGTTGGCCGTGGGACAGGGCAGCGAACGGGAAAGCCAGGTCGCCATCATGAAGTGGAACGGCGGCAAGGCCGGCGAGCAGCCCATCGCCTTCGTCGGCAAGGGCGTCTGCTTCGACACCGGGGGCATCTCGATCAAGCCGGCGGACGGCATGGAGGAGATGAAGTGGGATATGGGCGGCGCCGCCGCCGTGGCCGGCGTGATGCACGCACTGGCGGGCCGTAAGGCGAAGGTGAACGCCGTCGGCGTGCTGGGGCTGGTGGAAAACATGCCCGACGGCAAGGCCCAGCGCCCGGGCGACGTGGTCATCTCCCTTTCCGGTCAGTCCGTGGAGGTGCTGAACACCGACGCCGAGGGCCGGCTCGTGCTGGCCGACTGCCTCTGGTACACCCAGGACCGCTTCAAGCCGAAGTTCATGATCGATCTGGCGACCCTCACCGGCGCCATGATCGTGTCGCTGGGTCTGGAGTACGCCGGCGTCTTCTCGAACTCGGACGAGGTGGCGGGCGCCATCCTCGAGGCGGCGCCGAAGGTCGGCGAGAACGTCTGGAGGATGCCCATTCCGGCGGCCTACGAGCGCCACATCGACAGCCCGATCGCCGACGTGAAGAACACCGGAAACGGTCGCGCGGGCGGTTCGATCACCGCCGCCCTGTTCCTGCAGCGCTTCACCAACGGTCTGCCCTGGGCGCACATCGACATCGCGCCGACGGCGTGGGTCAAGGACAGCAAGAACCCGACCGTGCCGGACGGCGCGGTTGGATGGGGGGTCCGCACCCTCGACCGGATGGTGGCCGACCACTACGAGGTCTGACGAACCGAAGGGGAGGGGCGGTCGCCTCTCCCCTTTTTCGTGGCCGGTGCTATGGCTCGGCCATGCGCCAGTCCTTCGACGAAACCACCGATCCGTCCTTCGCCGCGAAGCACCTGCCCCTCTTGCGGGCGAGGATGGCCGAGCAGGGCCTCGACGGCCTGCTGGTCCCGCACGAGGACGAGCATCAGAACGAGTACCTCCCGGAGGCCAACGAGCGGCTGGCCTGGATCAGCGGGTTCACCGGCTCGGCCGGGGCCGCGGTGGTGATGAAGGACCGTGCGGCCATCTTCGCCGACGGGCGCTACACGGTGCAGGTGCGGGCGCAGGTCGATCCGGCGCAGTTCGAAATCCACGCGCTGGAGGACAACGGTCTGGCCCGCTGGCTGGAGACGGTCCCGGCAGGATCACAGATCGGCTACGATCCCCGGCTGCACAGCCCGGACTCGCTCGCCGCCCTGAAGCAGTCGGCGGAGAGGGCGGGCGCAACGCTGAAGCCGGTGGACGCGAACCCTCTGGACCTCGCATGGGGCGAGGCGCGCCCCGCCCAGCCGGCCGCTCCGGTGGTCCCGCACGAGGAGCGCTACACGGGCGAGTCCAGCGACTCCAAGCGGACCCGGGTCGCCGGGTCGATCCGGGAGAAGGGCGCCGATGCAGCGGTGCTCACGGCGCCCGCGTCCCTTGCCTGGCTGTTCAACATCCGCGGCGGCGACGTCATTCGCACGCCTCTGCCGCTGGGGCAGGCGGTGGTCGAGGCGGACGGCTCGGCGCGGCTGTTCCTCGACCCGCGCAAGGTCACCAACGAACTCCCCGGCTGGTTGGGAGACGCCGTGCGGCTTGAGGCGCCGGAGGCGCTGGAGGGCGCGCTGGATGGGTTGAAGGGACGGAAGGTGCTGATCGATCCGGCCCAGTCCCCGGCGTGGTATTTCGACCGGCTGGCGGCGGCCGGGGCCGAGGTGGTGCGCGGCATGGACCCCTGCACCCTGCCGCGCGCGGCCAAGAACCCGGTCGAGATCGAGGGCAGCCGGCAGGCGCACATCCGCGACGGCGCGGCGCTGAGCCGCTTCCTGCACTGGGTCGACACCACCGCGCAGGAGATCCTGCCGGACGAGCGCGAGATCGCAGAAACGCTGGAGCGGTTCCGCGAAGAGACCGGCGCGCTGAAGGACCTGTCCTTCGACACCATCGCAGGAGCCGGACCGAACGGCGCCCTGCCGCACTACAAGCCGGTGGGAGCCAAGATCCGCCGGATCGAGAAGGGCTCGCTGCTGCTCGTCGACGGCGGCGGCCAGTATCTGGACGGCACCACCGACGTGACGCGCACCATGGCGGTGGGCGAGCCCTCGGACGACCAGCGGCGCATGTTCACCCTGGTGCTGAAGGGCCATATCGCCATGGCGACGGTGCGCTTCCCCGCCGGGACGACCGGGCATCAGCTCGACGCCCTCGCGCGCCTGCCGCTGTGGATGCAGGGCTTCGACTACGACCACGGCACCGGCCACGGGGTCGGCAGCTATCTGGGCGTTCACGAGGGGCCGCAACGCATCGCCAAGATGGTCAACACCCAGCCGCTGCTGACCGGCATGATCCTGTCCAACGAGCCCGGCTACTATCGCGAGGGCTGCTGGGGCATCCGCATCGAAACCCTGCAGGTGGTCACCCCGCCGGAGCCCATCCCCGGCGGCGAGCGACCGATGCACGGCTTCGAACAGCTGACCCTCGCGCCGCTGGATCGCAAGCTGATCGACTTGGCCCTGCTCACCGCCGACGAGCGGGCCTATGTCGACGCCTATCACGCCGAGACGTGGGCCAGGGTGGGGCCGCTGCTGGACGGCGAGCCCCGGGCCTGGCTGGAGCGGGCCTGCGCGCCCTTGAAATAAGGCGGAACGGCGCCCATTTCCGGTGTGCTGGCGGACGCGCCGCCGGCTCCCACACATTCAGGAGATGCGCTCATGAAGACGCGCAGGCTGGGCCGTTCGGGCCCTGAGGTTTCGGCCATCGGCCTCGGCTGCATGGGCATGGCCGCCTTCTACGG